>JAWBTN010000041.1:0-8355 GCA_039000415.1 Candidatus Aenigmatarchaeota archaeon
AAAAGGATGATCGAGTGGAGAAAACAACACACTGTAGAAAGAATAGAAAAGCCTACTAAGCTTGACAGGGCCAGGTCTTTAGGTTATAAAGCAAAACCTGGGTTTATAGTTGTTAGGGTTAAAGTGAGGAAAGGAGGTAGGAGGAGAGCTAGGTATCATCGAGGTAGAAAACCTTCTAAAGCTGGAATGGTACATTTCACCCCAAAACAATCACTTCAAGCTATAGCAGAACAAAAAGCTGCAAGGAAGTTCCCAAACTTAGAAGTTTTAAATTCTTACCTTGTGGCTGAAGATGGGACTACAAAATTCTTTGAAGTTATAATGGTAGATCCCAACAATCCACACGTTAAAAATGATCCAAAAATAAATTGGATTTGTGAACCACAACATAGGAAAAGAGTTTTTCGTGGTCTTACTTCTGCTGGAAAAAAGGCAAGAGGACTCAGATAAAAATAGTTAAACAGTTGAACGAACAAATTTTATTTATGAAATTCTTCGACCTTCACGTGCATCCTATGAACAATGGATCTACTCTTTCACATTTTGCTAAAACAGCCAAGCTTTTGGGTTACCACGGGATTTGTACTGTTATCCATCTCGACGACTCGGCTGAAATACCAAGGATATCTGCCGAAATAGAAAACGTGAAGCGGGAAGTTGGGATTGAAATTTATCTTGGGTTTGAAGCGAGAAACATCAAAGAGCTCAAGGAATTGAAGAAGAAGAGGAGATGTTTTGATGTTCTACTCGTAAAAGGCGGTGATTTAAATTTGAATAGAATAGCTTGTCAAACTCCGGAAGTTGATATATTGACGCATCCTGAACATCAGAGGAATGATAGTGGTTTAGATCATGTTAGCTTGAGGTTTGCATCTGAAAACAATGTAGCTATTGAGATAAATTTAAGGGAAGTAGTTACGTCTAGCAAAGCAACAAGGTCGAGAATTTTGAGTAATATGAAGAGGAATGTTAGGCTTGCGATTAAATATGGAGCTCCTTTGATAACATGCTCCGGAGCTACGAACTATTGGGAATTGAAAAGTCCTGAATGTTTAGCTTCTTTTGTGACATTGTTCGATGTAAATTTAAAAAAAGCGAAAGAGACGATTTCAAAAGTTCCGGAGAAAATAGTTGAAAAATCCGAAGAAAGGAGGAGTGAGAGATGGATAATGCCGGGGGTGAGGATAGTTGAGTGATAAATGTATCATATTAATAACATGTCCTGACGAAAAAAATGCAGAAGAATTGGCAATGGTATTGCTTAAAAAAAAGTTGGTGGCTTGTGTCAGCTTGGTTCCTGGAATAAAAAGCTTTTATTGGTGGAAGAAAAAAATAGAGAAAGATCTGGAAGTTTTGATGATAATTAAAACAAAAAGGAATTTTTTCAAATCGGTGGAGAAAGAAGTTTTAAAATTACATCCTTATTCAGTACCTGAAATAATATGTATTAACATCGAAGAAGGTTTTGAAAAATATCTGAAGTGGATTAACGGTGTTTTAAGATGAAAAAACTCAAGACTTTGTTACCGAGCTTGAGGGAAAAAGAAAGATACGTGAAATTCAAGGTAATATCTGAAGCGCCTATAAGTTATTCCGATCTTGAAGCAGCTATCTTGAACTGTTTAATGGATTTTTACGGTGAACTTGGTTTTTCAAATCTTTCCTTCTGGTTGATAAAGAATTTGTGGAATGAAAAAGAGCAGATCGGTGTTATCAAGTGTAACAACAAAGTTGTGCAAAAAGTCCTAGCAGGTTTGGCTTTGATACAAAAAATTGGCAAATCTAGAGTTATATTTAAAGTCTTGAAAGTTTCCGGAACTATAAAGGGTTTAGGTGATTCGGGAAATTCACAAATTTAAATATGTGCACGATAAAAATTATAGAAGGTGGTAAGTATACCTGAAATTTTACCAGAGTACATGGGATACGATAGAACTATCGCAGTCTTTTCTCCGGATGGAAGATTGTTTCAAGTTGAGTATGCAAGAGAAGCTGTGAAGAGGGGAACGACTTGCGTTGGCATAGTTTTTAAAAACGGTGTACTTTTCGCTACAATTAAGCCAAAAACTCCTTTGATGGTTCCTGAGTCTATAGAGAAGATATTTCAAATAGATGATCACGCTGCTGCAGCTGCTGCTGGTCTACTGGCAGATGCTAGAGTACTTGCCAATCAAGCACGCATTAGAGCACAAATTCATCGCATAACTTATGAAGAACCTATGGACATATTGAGCCTTGCCAGGAGCATTGCTGATAGGATGCAACTCTCAACACTTTACGCTGGTCTTAGGCCTTATGGTGTTTCATTCTTGATAGGTGGTGTTGACGTTACTGGACCACATTTGATAGAAGTTGATCCTTCAGGTATGATATACGAATGGTTTGCTTATGCCATAGGAAGAGGTTCTGTTATAGCCAACAAAATCTTGAGACAAAGGTGGAAGCAGAATTTAGCAGGAGATGAAGCGGCTAAGATTGCTTTAGAGATTTTGAGTAAAACTGAAAAAGAAGGTGAGCCTGATATCGCTGTTATAAGGAGTGAAGATAAAAAATTCAAGCGTTTCTCAGAAAATGAAATAAAAAAGTTGAAAGATTGACAAAAAAATTTATTTTAAATCAATGATATTTATTAAGGTGTTACCATAGTAAGCGTTGATAAAGCTGTCGTTGCTAGGTATCAGAAATCTGGACAAAGATTTGAGATACTGGTAGATCCGGAAAAAGCTCTGGAAGCGAAGAAAGGAATGAAAGTTGATTTGAACGAAATACTCGCTTATCCAGCAATCTATAAAGATGCTAGGAAAGGAGATGCTGCTTCTGAACAAGACCTCCATAAAACTTTTGGTACTACAGACATAATCAAAATAGCTGATAGGATAATAAAAGAGGGGGAAATTCAACTAACCACAGAGCAGAAAAGGAGGATGATCGAACAGAAAAAAGTCCAAATCGCCAACATAATATCCAAGAAAGGTATAAACCCACAAACCAACACACCACATCCTCCACAAAGGATAATCAACGCCATGGAACAAGTGGGTGTTAACATAGACCCTTTCATAGATGCTGAACTCCAAGTTGATAAAGTTTTGAAGAGTATAAGGGCTGTTCTCCCCATTAAATTCCAAAAAGTTTTAATTCAGCTTAAAATACCGCCACAATTCTCCGGAAACGCTTTCACTATTTTAAAAAACAGTGGGGAAGTGGTGAAAGAAGAATGGTTGAATGATGGAAGCTTGTTGGTTAACGTTGAGGTAATGGCTGGGATTCAAGAAGAACTTTTTCAAAAACTTTCTTCACTTACTCATGGAAGTTTTGAATCAAAAGTTCTGAAGAGGGAAGATTTATGAACGATAAAAGGGAAATAGTGTTACCTGGAGAATTCTTGGGTGAAAAAGCTGGTAGAAAGTTGGGTTATGGTGTTTACGCGGAAAATGATAAGGTTTTTTCAAAAGTACTTGGAATTCCGAAGATAGGTGAAAATGAAATATCTGTTATACCTTTAGCTGGAGCCTACATACCAAAAGTTGGTGATAGGGTGATAGGGAAGATATTGAGTGTCGAGATCTCTGGATGGTTCGTGGATATAAATTCGCCCTACGTTGCTTTTTTACCGTTAGCTGAAGGTGTTAGAGAGTTTGTTGATATCTACAGGACAGACATAAGCAGGTATTACGATGTCGACGATATCATTTACTGTACTATCTCTAAAGTCACCAAAGATAAAACAGTTCAAGTTTCTATGAAGAGTATTGGCAGTAGGAAGTTGCACGGTGGTGTGATAATCAAGATAAACCCAAATAAAGTCCCGAGGATAATAGGAAGGGGTGGTAGTATGATAAACTTGTTAAAAAGGAAGACTGGTTGTGAAATATACCCTGGTAGGAATGGTTACGTTTGGATAAAAGGTGAGAATAAAAGTAAAGTCATAGAAGCTCTCTTAACGATAGAGAAAGAATCACATTTGTTTGGGTTAACCGAAAAAATAGACAAGATGCTTGGTTGATGGTATGACAAAAACTGACTTGAAGTTATTGGTTGATGGGAAAAGGATAGATGGAAGGTCTCCGCTAGATCTTAGAAATATAGAGATGAAAGTTGATGTTGTTAGTAGAGCTGATGGTTCTGCCATGGTTAAGTTTGGAAATACTTTAGTGATAGCATCTGTTTATGGACCAAGACCCCTTTACCCAAAGTATCTACAAGAATCGAGGAGTTGTGTTTTGAGATGTAGGTACAACATGGCGCCTTTCTCCACCACTGAGAGAAAATCGCCTGGACCTGATAGGAGGAGTATAGAATTATCTAAAGTAATAAGGTTGGCTCTTGAACCTGCAATTTTCCTCGAAGAATTTCCAAAGTCTGCGATAGATGTTTTTATAGAAGTAGTCCAAGCCGATGGCTCGACAAGAGTTACAGGAATAAACGCTGCAAGCCTAGCTTTAGCGGTTGCCGGTGTACCTATGAAAGATCTAGTATCAGCATGCTCTGTTGGAAAGATAGAAGATACACTTATCCTAGATCTAAACGGAATCGAGGATAACAATTCCCAATGTGACATGGCTTTCGCTATGATGCCTGGAAAGAATAAAATAACTTTACTACAAATGGACGGACTTTTAACCCAAGGAGAAATAAAAGAGCTTGTTAAGATTGCAAAGGATGCTTGCGATAAAATTTATGAAATGCAAAAGAATGCTATAAGGGAAAAATTCAAGTGAGAATATGGAAGAGTATGTTTTGGAAATGCTCGAAAAAGGTGTGAGGATAGACGGAAGAAAATTTGAAGAATTCAGGAAAATAGAAGTACAGCAGAATATCGTAAAAAATGCTGAAGGTTCTGCCCTCGTTAAGCTTGGTGAAACACAAGTTATGGTTGGGGTTAAGCTTGAGTTAGGTGAACCTTTTGAAGATGCTGCTGATGAAGGAATTTTAATAGTCAACGCTGAATTCTCTCCTCTTGCTTCTCCCGACTTCGAAGCTGGACCACCTGGTGAAGATGCCATAGAACTTGCAAGGGTAGTTGATAGAGGGATAAGATCTTCCGAGTGTATAGATTTGAAGAGCTTATGCTTAGAACCAGGAAAGATTGTTTGGTGTGTTTACTTGGACATACATATCCTCAACCACAAAGGAAACTTGTTGGATGCTTCGGCCCTTGCAAGCGTTGCTGCACTTTTGAGTACGAAGATTCCAAAAGTTGAAAACGGGAAGATAATTAGGGGGGAATTCGAAAGGCCTTTACCTGTGAAATTTAAACCGATCAACGTTACCGTTCACAAGATTAGGAATAAAATTTTGGTTGATCCTTTAGTTGAAGAAGAAGAATTTATGGAAGCTGGTTTAAGTGTGTGTGTGAGGGATGATGATAAAATATGTGCTATCCAGAAACAAGATGGTTTTTTGGAGTTGAACGAAATCGAAGAAATGGTAAGAATTGCAGTTGAGAAAAGTAGGGAGATAAGGAGGTTGATCTAATGCCGATAAGGCATTTAAGCAAGAAGATAAAACTTGGGAAAATAAGGAAGAGGAAACAAGCCCCAAGATGGGCTGATATAAGGAAGTTTGGTTTGAAAAGAGCAAGAACGAGGAGGATTTCTGTCGATAAAGTGAAGAAATGGAGAAGGGGTAAGTTGAAGGTGTGATACTGTGGAAGAAAAAATAATAACTTTGAACTTGAGAAAGGAGATCGTTAAAGCTAGGAGGATAAAGAAATCTAAAATTGCTCTATCCGCTTTGAGGAAAAAAATCCAAAAAATGTTCAAAGGTCTTGAAGTCAAAATAGACAAAAGTGTGAACGAGTTCATATGGAAGAGGGGTGCGAAAAAACCTTCTACAAGAGTTAGAGTTAGAGTTTTGAAAGAAGATAAAAAAGTTAAGGTTGAGTTGGTGAAGTGATTGATCCTCCAAACCAATTTCTCCGGAGACCATAACCTTGGAATTTTCGGCAAAGCTTGTGATAGATTTTGTTTGATCGGAAAGTCTTTCGAAGAAAAAAGGGAGAAAATAGAAGAAGTGCTTAAAGTTAAGTCAATTGCCATCACCATATCTTCCACGGATTTGATAGGAATATTTTGTGCCGTGAATTGTAACGGAATAATATTACCTAACCTTTTGACAGAACAAGAAGAAAAATTGTTCCATGAATTGAAAAAAATTCTGGGAGTGAACATGTTGATCTTGAAAACAAAACATACAGCGATCGGAAACTTGATTTTATGTAACGATAAAGGTGTTATCGTGAGCGATCTTTTCGATAAAAAAGAAAAGAAGAAAATAGAAGATTGTTTGGGTGTTGACTCTGAATTTTCAACGATAGCCGGAATTAAAACTGTTGGTTCTTGTGGTGTGGCAACGAACAAAGGATGTTTATTGCATAGAGACGCTAAAGAGGAGGAAATTGAAATTATCCAAGAAGTATTGAAAGTTAACGTTGATATAGGGACTTTAAACTTTGGATCACCTTTCGTTGGCTCTTGCACTATAGCAAACAGTAAAGGTGCGATAACTGGGGAAAGCACAACAGGACATGAACTAGTTAGGATAAAAGAAGCTTTGAATTTATGATTTTTTCCAGATGGTCAAACCACACCTTCCACAATACCATCTATCTTCATGTTCTGCCATGAAAGTTCCTTTTCCACATCTATCACAAACCCTACCTTTAACTTCAACTTTACCGTTCTTTACCGCAAAGAACTTGCTCTGGTTAACTGGTTTGTGCTTCATTTCCATCACTTTCCTTAATCTTCGCTTTAACTAACGATTCTTGCAAACCTTTTTTCGTGAATATGTAATCTATAACTATTTTATCTTCTGGGATAGAATATTTTGAGGCCAATTCTTTTATTAAATCTTTTTTGCTTGGAGTTGGTGAATTCGAATGTTTCACCAAAATCTTCACTTCTTTCCTTCTCAAGAAAGGATTCTCCTTTTCTTCAATAACTTCTAACTCCATGTTTTCAACCAACGTAGAGTGCGTATTTTCCTTCTTGATATATTTTTAAAGTTTTCGCCACATCGCTTTCAGGATTCAGTATTATGACCATTCCTTTCCAACTAGTTGAAAGATTAGTAGATTTACAGTTCGGACAAATTCTCTCAGTCGTGAAGCGCCTACAATTCCTACAAACTTGCAACCTCTTAACCATTTCACTCCCTCATTTTCTTCTGTTTCCTCTTTTCTTCTTCTATCCAGCTTAAAGCACCTAACAAAGGCTGTCTCATAGTTAAGCCTATTTTATTTTCACCCTTACCCAAGCTTATGGATATTATCCTAGCTTTAACTATATCACCTTCTTTCAAAGTTTTCTTGCTCTCTTTGCCCGTGAAAGTTGAAGATTTATTATCAAAACTAACGAAATCATCCATGAGTTGGGATATGTGGATTAAACCATCTAAAGGGCCTATCCTAACGAAAGATCCGAATTCGGTGTTATCTATAACTTCACCGTAAACTAGCTCGTGGAGCTCTGGTTTGAAAGTTAAAAGTTTGAAAACAGTATCGTAGAATACACCAGGATCTCCGGGAAGTATTTTCCCTTCACCAACTTCGACAACTTCCGTGCAAGTTAATATAAACCCTAACCTAGGATCTAAAGTGCATTCGTAAGTCTCTTGAATGCTCTCTTTAACAGCATCTTTAACTTTCATGTTGAACTTTGTGGGTGGTACCCTTACCCTATCTTTAACTTCGATTATCTTGAACATCATCCCACTTCAAGTTTTTTTCTCCCCCTTAAATAAATGGTTTTTATCCCCCTTTCTTTCAATTTTTTCCTCAACATCGAATCGTTTGTCGCAATTATTGTATTTTTGTCTGCAATATTTAAAAAAGCTTTATCAGGGCTTTCCCTAGTTTCAAGAACATTTATATTTTTCGTTTTAATAAGCTGTACAGCTATTTTTGCACAATTCCCTGCTCTACCCTTACTCTCAGCTATTTTTTTCAATTCTTCAAAACAGGAAGAAAGTATGTAAAAATCTGTTGGCTCGTTAAAAAATTCTTTTATTCTCTCCAACTCAACCTTGAACTTTATCGTATCTATTAAGAAATTCGTATCTAGGAAAATTTTTTTGGATAGCATAACCTTTATATTGTAAGAAAGAAAAATAAAATTGATTAGTGTGAAGGGGATATCAACCGTAATAGCAACTCTCCTCATACTTGTGATAACAATAGCTCTGGCTGGAATGGCTTACGTTTACATTTCAGGAGTTTTCACGATGCAAACTCAAGGTATAGAGGTTGTAGATGCATACTGTGTGGGAAATAACGTGAATATAACGATAAGAAATATAGGAACTAGGACGATTTCAGCTAATAATGGAACTTGTACTCAAACAGCACCTTCG
>JAWBTN010000042.1:0-8352 GCA_039000415.1 Candidatus Aenigmatarchaeota archaeon
CTCATCACTTATCTCAATTTGATCTCTCAATCGATACACGA
Organism: Candidatus Aenigmatarchaeota archaeon; assembly: GCA_039000415.1. Classification (GTDB taxonomy): domain Archaea; phylum Aenigmatarchaeota; class Aenigmatarchaeia; order CG10238-14; family SCSR01; genus JAVZGQ01. The sequence goes on from JAWBTN010000042.1 coordinate 42, forward strand.
AGGCATCATAATCAATGCGTTGAATCATTTCCTCAATAAACTCTTTTGCTTTAACCACATGCTCTTCCTTAACTTCCAGATACCCGAAATCTTCCGAAATAGAATGATACAAACAAGCAAATGCTACCGAAAGTCTAGTAAGAGTATCTCGCACACCAGCATGAATAAGGGGATAATTAGATGAAACCCATTTATACAATTCTTTTGAAAATTCAACAATTCTCTCTTTGGCAGTTTCTGAATATCTAATTTTGTTTGCATCCAAACTCCAAGCCCAGAGGATATGTTTTTTGAAAATCTCAACAGGTATGGGCCTCTCTTTCGGTTTTGCCTCTGCAATCAAATCCCCTGGAACATCTTCTAAAGTAAAGGGTATAAAGATATCCCAACGCGTTAAATCAATAGGATCGTTGAACACCCTAGTATCCATCAAAGCTTTTAATTTATAGTAATAATTCCTCATAGGCGGGTTTCTTGGGTTAAGAGTCGCGATTAGCCTCACTCTTGCCAACCTTTCTCCTGAAACTGATCTTGATACTTTAACCATTTCTTGTTCCAACACTTCTCTCATTTGCTCAATTTCTTCTTCTGTAATGCTGTGGATTCCATCAATAAACAGGAATTTTCTGTCATTGAGAGGAATCGCCCCCCATATGATTGTTCTACTATCAGTATCAATAGTGTACGTTAAACCTGCTCTTGAAGAAGTTTCGCCAAAAACTATCTCTCCTATCTTATAGAAAAGGTATGTTATATCCTTTCCTATTTCAGTTTTACCTGTTTTAGTATCGCCAATCCATACACTCCTAAGGCATCCGCGTATCTTTCGAGAATTAAAAACATCAAAAATTTCATAAGGTGAATGCAGAGTTAAGAGCAAACTTAACTTTTCAAAATTTCTCCCTACAATGTGTGGGGCCACTTGATTTTCAATTACCAAATCAAATCTGGGGTTATCCCTAAAGTATTGGATAAACTTCAAATGATCTTCTTTTGTTATCTTCAAACTTGTGAATTCGTCACTCAAAGGATTTATCTCTCTTGCTAGAAACTCAATTTCGTTATTCCTGGGATTTTTAAAGGGATAAGCAACAATTTCTATGCGTTTTACTTCCTTAGGAATCCCTGTGTAGTACACTTTCCAAATTTTTGAGGTTAATGCTTGATATTCAGTCTCCGAAAAGGTTTCTATATTTTCAGGAAGTTCTTTAACGTAGATAACTGAATAATCAAAACACTCACCTATCGAGAATGATGCTTTAGGTTCGTGAGTTCCCCCTTCTCTACATTCCCCCCAATTGCGAATCAAGTTTAAGGCAGAATGGCTTACTTTTCCAACTGCTAGTTTTTCATACAAAACCTGCGTATTTTCCTCGGCCAGCAAATCAACGTTCTGTAGTTGCTCACCACATTTATTACAAAAAACTCTCAGATACTGCTCACATGCCTTACCAACTTGTTCACCAACAACTAAGGCCTGGAATTTTATTTTCCTTCCAATTAAAGAAGCATCTATTCGTGAAAGTTTTGTTGCAATGTAACCTTGCTCTAATTCTTCCCTTATTCTCCTTCCTTCTTCCAATATTTGCTCATGTGTTTTTTTACTCATTTCTTCTCACCCTCCAAAATTCTTTGTACTTCTTCTCTGAGTTGAAAATAAAGTCTATCCCTTTCTTCAGGCGAATTTTCCACAAGGCTAATACCATGAAAACGCCTAATCCTGCAAAGGTTCTTTTCTTGCCAAACTTTGAGAATCAACTTTTTTTCCTCTTTTCTGATTTTGAACCATGAAAAGAAAGAGTTGATGTAAGCGAATGGAATAACCTTGCCCATCAATTTGTAAGGTAATGGTAGAGTGTTGTAAAATTTTTCAAAAATTTCCAAAGCAAAAACTTCAAACGTTGGAGTATTTGTGCCTTCAAGCCTATTTTTCATTGAAATCACCCAAATTGTGGATCCATTCCCTAATTAAGCAGTAGGTTGGACTAACGAGTTCTAAGTTTTTGATAGTTTCCTTTTTTATCTCACTCTCCTGCGTATTTTTCACCCCACTTTTTGAAAAATTCGAAAAGGGCTAGGCGAACTACTTCACTTTGGCTCATGCCTTCTGTTTTGGAAAATTCTTCCAGCTTCTGGATCAACGGTTCAGATAGTAAAAGCAATTTGACTTTTTTCTTCATACCAATATCCCAATATTATATTAGTATGAAAAAGTATTTAAGTTTTTCTATTTTCCTACCTAAATAACTTTAAATATTTGAAAAACCATAATTTTCAATATGGAGGCTTACGATTTCATTAAGAAAAACACAACAAGAGTTATGATAATTTGGCTTAGTTGTTTCGATAAAGCTAGAACCACAGAAGAAATTGGGAAAATTTGGGGCTACAGTGCAGGTAAAGTTTTATTGTTGGGAAAAATCCCTTCAAAAATGCTTGAATACAAGCTTCTGAAAGTTGAAAAGTTGGAAAGAAAACAGATTTATTTCAGAAGCAGTTTTGAGATTTATATTGAAATTTTAAGAAAATTTAGTGATGAAATAAACATCGAGATGAGTAAAAAATTTTATCAATTGTTTTTGAAACAACCTGAGTTTTTCTTGAAAATAATAGATAGTGAAGAATACAGGGAAATGTTTCTAAATGTTTTTTCAATCAAGAAACTTTGCAACAACAACAGAGATTTGGCAGGTGATTACAACAATGCACTAGGAATTCCTCTTTTAGGTTTGATATTCTTAACAGTGTTGAAAATATTTAGAAAAATTAGGCCAAACATGGAATTCGAGAAAATAAAAACTCTCACATGTGAAAACTTTAAAATATCATGGAAATTTGTTTTTCCCATAATCAATCTCGAAGAGTATGTAGATGATGTAAAAGAAAAGTTAAATGAAAAAACTTTTGAAAAATTAACACAAGATTTAGAGAAAACTGATCTCTACAAAGAATATTCTAAATTCGCAAAACTACTTGAATCAGTACTTAGTATTTTCCTTAAGTAATACACTTCTTTCATATCACCTTTCTCATGCAATCTTGATCATTTGAAAAGCAGTTTTTCATTTGATAGAGAATTGAATAAAAAAGATTTCAGAATAAGCATGTATTTCAAAGCTTGAAAAGTTGGTTTTTCGCTGATGTTGAAATTAAGCTATTTTGATAGCAAATTGAAATTTTGGAATTAATAAGCTATCAAATTCATGGTAAATGATAGTGATAGCATGACGATAACATTCAGGGAAAAAGAAGAAGATTTGAAAAATTTTGAAATCATAGAAAAAGCTTTGAAAATCAAAACAAGAACAAAAGCGATAAGGTTTGCTTTAAGAATAACTGCAAATCTACTCAAAGGTGCTGAAGAGATTGAAGAGTAAGTTTAAAAAAATCTGAAACTGAGTTGGTTTTTAAACTTAACTTTCCAAATAAAACTTATGGGATTGTATTTGGAAATAATGATAATTCTTTCAATTGTTTTCTTCATTTTAATAAATCCGTTCAATTCAGAAGATCCAGCAACATTTTGGGCGAAGATCCTTACTTGGTTAATACATGTTGGAGTTGCAGCTCTTGGTGGTTGGATAGCAAAAAAACATGTAGAAAAATACAAGAAAGAAGGAAAGCCACTCTTTTCTTTAAAAACAAGAGGGGACAAAATAGCTTTTGGGATAGCCTTGTTTTTGCTGGCAGTGTTTGTGCTGTGCATGCTTTGGCTTTTAATTGCTTGATTAAAGAAAGTTTCAAGATAGAAAATTTCCTCATTTATTCTAATTCAAACAAATCTTCTGCTTTTCTCTCCTTGATGAACTGAACAAGAACTTTCTTGAAATTCTTATCTTTTTCAGCATAATAAACCAAGAAATCCCTTAGCAATTCTTCAAACCTTTTCCTTTGCTCATCCAACTCAAGAACTATCTTCAAATCCAAAGGAGAACCACATTTCTTGCAGAAGTGGGATAAAGAAGAATTAGGTTCATTGCATTTTTGGCATATTCTCACAAGAGGCTTAACTTCTTCCCTTTCTTTTTCTACTTTTATCCCCTTTGCTTTCAACAAAGATTCATCAACATCCTCTCCTGATAAATGAACATAAACTGAAGCCATTCCCGAATCCTTAGCCCATCCAAAGTAAACTTTCAATTGCTGTTCAGTTAGTATTTTAGCCAAATGAGTAGCCCTTGCATGCCTGAAAGCATGGGGATTGCATGCCTTTGCTATTCCTGCTTTCTTAGCCAAATTTTTTAACATGTGATTAGCATCATCGGGAAGCAATCTTTTCTGATTCTTTGGATTAATCCAAACAAAGCTTTCAGGATTTGATTTGAAAGGATGAGAATCCAACCAATTTATTAAATCCTTGCTGTAATCTAAAACTCTTACTCTTCTCCATCCTGTTTTTCCAGAAACCAAAATGTAGCATCCATACTGATCAAAGCTTATATCTTTTATCCTCATGTTCAGAAATTCTCCTATTCTACATCCTGTTTCATACAAGCACAAAACAAAGGCTCTTTCCATCGAATTTTCTGCTTGATTAGCTATCAATTCAACTTCTTTCTGAGTTAAAATCTGCTCAGGAACTTTCTCGTTGTTTTTCTTGATCGTTGTTTTAATCCATTCTACTTCTTCAGGATATTTCCCTTCAAGCTTTCCAAACTTAAGCCACCTCATGTAAAATTTCAAAATTTTCTTGAAATCCGATTTTGAATTCTCAGAATAGTTATTGTTGTTAAGCTTTATCACCAATTCTTCAACATCTTGTTTTTTAGCTTCACTAAAATCTTTTCCAAGCAACTCTCTGAGAGTTTTCAAGAAATAAATGTACTTGTAAATCCTTCCTTTCGAATAATTGTTAGTTTCCAACTTCCTCACAAACTCCTTCACTTTTTCATAAGTTCTTTCATCTATTTGTTTAATTGCCAACAATCCCCTTTCTATTCCTTTCTCATAACCATAAAGTTCAGGCATGATTTTAGCCTTGTTTTGATTGCTTATAAAAGCCAAATGGGAATTGAAGAAATAAGCATGCCCCGTCTGGGATTTGAACCCAGGTTGCAGCCTATCATCTTTTCATCAAACCTTTCGAGATTTATCGAAAGGGCCGCGTCCTTGACCGGACTAGACGAACGGGGCGTATAAAAAATATTTGAAAATTAAGTTAAAAATTTTTAGCTTTTAATTTTTTCCAATTCAGGCTCAAGAATGGACCAAATTTCTTGATGAACTTCTTCTATACTTTTTGTGGCATCGATTACGAACCATTTCGCTTCTTTATTCTCCTTCGCAAGTCTGAGGAAAATTTCCCTAGTTTTCTCCAGAATTTCCCTCTCTTTCTCTATTCTTTCCAGTATCTCCCTTTTCGTGAAATCTTCTAAGCTCAACTGTTTGATCCTACTCATCGTAACTTCAACAGGTACATCTATCAAGAAAACGATGTCTGGTTTTATGAAGAATTTTTCAACTTCCATTAACCATTCCAAAGGTAAACCCCTAGCTGCTTGATAAGCGAAATTACTGTAACAATACCTATCAGTTATCACAACATTTCCAGCCTCGAGTAAATTCTTTATCCTTTCTTGAGAATAACTTCTGTCCGCAGCGTATAGTAAAGATAAAGTGAAAGCATCTAGTTGAAGTCTTTTTGTAAGTCTTGCTATATCGTTTTCAAAATCTGGAAAGCTTAAAGTTGTGAAAGGGATTTTCCTCATCAAGAGCTCTTGCGTTATGAGTTTTATGTGAGTTTTTTTCCCAGAACCTGTTATACCTTCGAATGCTATGAAAATACCTTTCATAGACTAATTTTTTATACTAACTATCCCCTTAAATACTTTTCTATCCTTCTAAACCAAGGAAAGTGGGCACGCCCGGATTTGAACCGGGGACCTACCGGTTATCAGCTTCAACAGCTAAAGCTTCGGTTGCTCCAACCAGGCTAAGCTACGTGCCCTTTTCACAGATTTTAATATTATCTTATTTTTACTTATGTTTTATTTGAGGGCCGGTAGATCAAAGGTAGATCGTCTCCTTCGCAAGGAGAAGGCTCCGGGTTCGAATCCCGGCCGGTCCATTTTTGGAAGAAATCATGAGAACAACTTCAACATCTTCCTCGCGTTATCCAACATGGCATGGTCATTGTTGAAAAAGATGTAAACTTTTTCGGGTTTTAGGTTCAAAATCTTCTTCTTCACTTCTTTCAGTTCATTATCACTGTAATAATGAGAATACCAAAAAGTCCTCCCATGCATTCTTTCATACACTATCCCGTTCGTACAATAAACTTCTAAAGGAAAATCTGGTGAATCAACACTTACCCAAGTTATTCCAAGTTTTTCTGCCCATTCTAAACATTCTTTCTTGAACCAATCCTTGTTCCTAACTTCCAGCGCGAACTTTTCTTTAAGTCTAGTGCTTCTTACGAAATCTTCGAGCTTTTGACCAATTTTAGGGGAAAGCGAAGGTGGTAACTGAAAAAGGTAAAAGTCTATGTTCCTCTCCAAAGGCCTGAAAAGTTTTTGGAAATCCTTCCACAATTTTAAAGCTTTATCCCCAAACTTGAAAACGTGTGTTATAAACCTACTAACTTTTATACTCCACCTCAACTCTGGGTTAATTTCCCTAGTTTTCGAAGCCCAAGCTTTAACCTGATTCGGAAAAGGAAAACGGTAGAAAGACATGTTCAGCTCTACAGAGTTCAGCATCGAATTCTTGAGATACCAATCAAGAGTACCTCCTTCGTTCCATCCATAAAGCCAACCAGAAGTTCCCACGAAGACCTTCACTAAAAAAATTTAGGTTTTTAGAAGGATAAATTGATAACATGAGGAAAGAATGTCCTAACAAGGAAATTAACGAAAAAGATTGTCCATGTCCTGAAACAGGGTGTGAAAGACATGGCATATGCTGTCTTTGCATAAGGTATCATATGAAAAGTAAACAGTGGCCTTTACCAGCTTGCTTACGTTAATCTTACCTTTACTGAAAAAGCTCTTGCTAGCCTATTTCTTCAAAACTTCATCAAGCTATCTACTAGCCTTTTGGTAGCCTCTTCTTGGTATGGTTCTGGCCTTAATATCTCACGTACCATCCTGTCTATGGTTTTCCTTTTCTCTATTTCTCCCATTTGCACTATTGCCCTGAAGGGTTCTGCAACTTTTTCCACTATTTTCTCCATCTCAGCCATCTGCTTCCTCATTTCCACCAAAGCACACCAAAGTTGGGCAACTTTTACGTCTTCGGCTTGCATGAAAGCACATTTATGCTTCTTCGTAGCTTCTATCAATTGAGCAAGTATCTCCCTATCTTCTTGATTCAAACATTCTTTCCAGTCTTTTTCGTTTGCCATACTTATTGAATGTAAGGTTAAATTTAAATCTTTTACTACTTTTCAGGTAAGAAAATTCCCAAAAAGAAAATTTTTAATACCTTTTACGACCAATTTAATTTGAATGATAGGCCTAGAAAGCCTTCAGTTCGACTTCATAGTATTTGGTCTAGGATTTATAATAAGCGAACTTGTTACCAGGAATTTCCCAAGGTTAAGGCTTTTTATAATCAACGGTAAGAAGAAAATAAAGATACACCATGCATATCTTGGTGCTATAGTAGCTTTTTTCTCGGCTTTAACTGGTCACATAACACTGTTCAACTTAAGCCTTGGTACAGCGGTTAACGATGTTGTATGCCATCTAAGAGAAAAAATAAAGAATTTTTTCAAGAAAAAATCTAAATGAACCTAGTTATTCCTGGTCTTAGGTCTTTTTCCGTATCTATGACCACTATTTGTTTGTTTAAAGGTAAGGCAACGTTGTAGATCGGTACCGTATCCACCCAAACCATCTTGGATCCTTTGTGGGAATGGCCAGTAAGTACAAGCGTTGGCCTTCTGTTTATCAAGACTTGCTCGTAAGCAATCGACCCCATATTCTTGTAAAAGTTCGGGTTTTCTCCTTCCAGGATTTTGTAAGTTGGAGCGTAATGGATCAGTAAGATTGAAATGTTGGTCTTCATCCTGTTAAGAAGGTTATCAACTATTGTAACCCTTGCTTTGAATAAATTCTCTATGTTTGGAACGTTTGCTTTTTGCCATCTAGTAGGTTCATCCAAGCTACCTGTTGTACCAACTACACCAACCTTTAAATTCCCTATTTGTAAAATAGTGGCTTCATCGTCCAGAAATTTTATTTCCTTATACCTAAGCTTTATTTCCTCCCTTATATCCTGGTATTCATTGTTACCGAAACATGCAACTATCGGACAATTTATTTTTCCAAAAAGCGTGTTGTAAATCTTATCATATTCTTCTAAATGTCCT
>JAWBTN010000043.1:0-7988 GCA_039000415.1 Candidatus Aenigmatarchaeota archaeon
CAAAATAAAAAATGTTTACAAAATTAGGATAAACCAACCATCCTTCTATACTGTTTGCTTGTGGTATAACCTTGGTTGCAGGTAAAAGCGTTCCTCTTTCTGAAATGAAGACCAATAAAAACACACCAATTTTATTTGTGAGTAAAACATAAGGAAGTATAACCAAACTTGTTATAAAAAAAGATAACATTACATTTTTTATCTCCCCTTTCTTTTCAATAGAAACATAAAGAAGAATAATTGGAAAGATAAAAAGCGCAAGCCACTTTACAAGAAAACATATACCACTTGTTAAGCCTGCAAAAAAATAATATTTCTTCTTCTTTTTTTCTAAAGCGATTAAATAAAGAAAAATAGAAAGTGTAAAGAAAAATGCTAATGGCAAATCAAGATAAACACCTCTTGATAAGTAAATAGTGATTGGGGTGCAACAGAATAAAATAGCGCTTAATAAAGCAGTTTTTTCATCTTTTAGGATAAATTTTGAAAATTTAAAAATCAAAAGAATGAAAAGTAAGGAAAAAATTATTACTACACATCTGGCAAGTAAAAAGCTTGGATTCAAAAAACTAAAAACAAAAGCTATAGTTAAATGAATTAAAGGAGGGTAGTAAACTGAAAGTTTTGGGTAATAAACCAAGTAAGAATAAGCGTAGTCATAAATTTCCTTAAAGTTTAAGTGTGAAATCGAATACTTTATTAAATCTTTATAAAACACTGCAAGCAAGGAATGAGTTGTTTCGTCAAACTCTACACTTGTTTTTTCAGCTAAGTAAAACAAAAAAGCTAAGTAAAAAATTATTAAAAGTATCAAGAAAATTTTGAAATTACTTAATTTTGTTTTTTTCATCAAATATTTAGGTTATTTTTTATGTATTTAGAGGTTATTCTTATTTTCACAAGGTTAACTATTTATCATTTAATCAAGATTAATTGTTATGATGAAGGTATTAGTTACCGGTTCTTCCGGTCTCCTTGGAATAAAAGTTATTGATGAGCTTAGCAAAAATTTTGATGTTATACCATCTTACTCTAGTAAAAAACTTTATAAAGAATCCATAAAAATGAATGTAACTTCTTGGAATGAGATTAAAAAGGTTTTTTCTAAGGTTAGGCCAGATGTTGTAGTTCATACAGCAGCTATCACAAACGTTGATTTATGTGAAGTGGATAAAAGAAAAGCATGGCTTATAAATGCCATTGGAACAAAAAATGTTGCAGAAGCTTGTAAAGAATTTGATGCAAAACTTGTTTACATTTCCACAGATTACATTTTTGATGGGAGGAAAGGAATGTACAGAGAAGAAGATAAATCAAATCCAATAAACTATTATGGTTTCACAAAACTTAAAGGCGAAGAGTTTGTTCAAAAAATTTGTAGTGATTGGTTAATTCTAAGAACAAGTACATTATATGGTGCACATCCCTCAAAAGAATGCTTTGTAACTTGGGTTATTAAGGAACTTAAAAAAGAAAATGAAGTAAGAGTTGTCACAAATCAGTTTACCTCACCAACACTCACTAATGATTTAGCAAAAATCATTTTAATACTTATAAAAAAAGACGAAAAAGGTATATTTCATACAGCTGGTAATGAAAGGATAAGCAGATACAATCTTGCTATTAAAGTTTCAGAGATTTTTGATTTGAACAGAAGTCTAATAAGGCCAATCACGGCAGAAAAATTAGAATGGAAGGCAAAAAGACCAAAAGATAGCTCTTTAGATGTTACAAAAATATCTAAGATTAAAAAACCATTAAATATTGAAAAGGGATTAAAAATTTTAAGAGGTGAGTTAACATAAAAGGCTTAGTTTTATCCGGGGGTTATGGAACAGGTGTTAGACCTTTAACTTATAGTCAGCAAAAACAACTTATCCCTGTAGCGAATAAACCAATACTTTTCTATACCATTGAAGATTTAATCAATGCAGGAATCAAAGAGATAGGGATTGTGGTAGGACCAAACAAAGAGCAAGTTATAAAGGCTGTAGAAAGTAAAAAATGGGACGCAAACTTTACTTTCATTGATCAGCCTCAACCTTTAGGTTTGGCTCATGCAATTAAAATTTCAGAAAATTTTCTTGATGATGATAATTTTGTTATGTATCTTGGAGATAATCTCTTAAAAGGGGGAATTGTAGAATATGTGAAGGAGTTTTCTAAGAGTGAAGAAGATGCTTTTATTCTACTAACAGAAGTAGAAAACCCACAGAGATTTGGTGTAGCTCAACTTGATGAAAATGGCAACGTGATAAAACTCATAGAAAAGCCAAAAAATCCACCTTCCAACTTAGTATTAATTGGAATTTACATGTTCAAACCAATAGTTTTTGAAGCTGTTAAAAACATTAAACCTTCCTGGAGAAATGAACTTGAAATTACCGATGCAATCCAATGGTTAATAGACAAAGGTTATAAAGTTAAAGCAAAAATGGTTAAGGGATGGTGGAAAGATACAGGCAGACCAGAAGATATATTAGATGCAAATCGCCTTATTCTGGATGAAATTGAAAGAGATGTAAGAGGAAATGTAGAAGAAGGATGTGTAATTAAAGGGAGAGTTAAAATTGGAGAAGGAAGTGTAATAAGAGGTAATTCGGTATTAAAAGGCCCTTGTATTGTTGGAGATAATTGTTTAATAGAGAATAGTTTTATAGGCCCTTACACAAGTATAGGAAATGATTGTAAGATAATTGATTCAGAAATAGAAGATTCGATTATTATGGACGGAAGTGAAATAAATTCGGCAGGTAGAATTATAGATAGTTTAATAGGAAAAGAAGTTAGTATCACAAAAGATAGTAAAATCATCAAAGGTTTCAAGTTAGTTTTGGGTGATAAGTCAAAGGTTTTGATATGATAGAAGGAGTAAAAGTTAAACAGTTAAAATGGATTCCTGACGAGAGAGGAAAACTTATGGAAATTTTAAGATGTGATGATGAGTTTTTTAAAAAATTTGGTCAAGTTTATGTGACAACAACTTTACCTGGAGTGGTGAAAGCGTGGCATTTGCACAAAAAGCAGTGGGATAATGTTTGCTGTATAAAAGGAGTGATTAAGCTTGTTTTGTTTGATTGTAGAGAAAAATCAAAAACAAAAGGAGAAATTAACGAATTTTTCGTAGGCGAGTACAATCCTTGTTTAATTATGATTCCACCAAAAGTATATCATGGTTGGAAATGTGTTTCACAAGAAGAAGCTTTTGTTATTAACATCCCTACAGAACCTTACAATAAAAAAAAGCCAGATGAGTACCGTTTACCCCCAGACACAAAGAAAATACCATATGATTGGATTTTAACTCCCGGTAAAAAACATGGTTAAAGTTTTAATTACAGGGGGAGCAGGTTTTATAGGAAGCAATTTTGTTCATTTAACGGTTAAAAACCATCCTGATTATAAAGTAGTTGTTTTGGACAAGCTAACTTATGCTGGAAGAAAAGAAAATTTACAAGATATTTTAGATAAAATAATTTTTGTTAAAGGTGATATTTGTAGAAAAGAAGACGTTGAAAAAGCGATAAAAGATTGTGATTTTGTGGTTAATTTTGCAGCAGAAACTCATGTTGATAGAAGTATTATAGAAGCAGGCTCATTTGTTTTAACAGATGTTTTTGGGACTTATACTTTATTAGAGGCGTGTAGAAAATTTGACATTAAAAGATATGTTCAAATATCAACCGATGAAGTTTACGGGTATGTTTTAAAAGGAAGTTTTAAAGAAGAAGATAAGTTAAATCCTCGTAATCCTTATGCAGCTAGCAAGGGAGGAGCAGATTTGTTATGCAAAGCTTATTTCGAAACTTACGGTTTACCTGTTTTAATAACAAGAAGCACGAACAATTATGGACCATATCAACACCCGGAAAAGTTTATCGCAAAAACGATTATTTATTCTTTAATTAACAAGAAAATCCCAGTTTATGGTAAAGGAGAAAACATAAGAGATTGGATTTTTGTTAAAGATAATTGTGAGGCAATAGATTTGGTATTGCATAAAGGAAAAGAAGGAGAAGTTTATAATATTGCAGGAAAACAGGAACTTAAAAACATTCAAGTTGTTAAAATCATTTTAACTCTACTCAAAAAACCAGAAACTTTAATCGAGTTTGTTAAAGATAGACCTGGTCATGATTTAAGGTACTCTTTGGATACTTCAAAAATTGAAAAGCTTGGTTGGAAACCAAGAACAAAGTTTGAAAAAGGAATCAAACAGACAATTGAATGGTATAAGAAGAATAAATGGTGGTGGAAGAGTATAATAGAAAAGGAACAAATCGATTTTCATGAAAAATTTTAATTTTCTTTAACTTTTAAGTCTTTTATAATGATAACTAGTTTAGGATAAGTAGTAATTTTATTAATAGCTATTTTTAAAAATATTGGAGATTCATTCAGAAAAACTTAGAAGAAAAATAATTGAGTTGCTCAAGCATTTTGGTTACGAACTTGTGTATGAGAAAGTAAAAAAGATATGGGTTTTTATCTTTCTTACTTTAAATAGATTTAATGGGGGAAAAAAATGAAAAGTTTCCCAAGAGTTTGTTTTGTAATTTTGAATTGGAATGGCAAAGAACTACTTAAAGATTGCTTATCGTCTATTTTAAAATTAACAGATTATCCAAACTATAAAATAATAGTTGTAGATAATGGTTCTACTGATAAGAGTGTAGAATATGTAAGAAAGAATTTTAAAAGGGTTGATATTCTACAACTTGATAAGAACTATGGTTTTTCTAAAGGGAATAACGAAGGAATAAAGTATGCAGTAAGAAAGTACAACCCGAAATACCTTTTGATTTTAAACAATGACACTAAAATCGTTGAGAAAGATTGGCTCAGAAAAATGGTAGAATTTGCAGAGACTGATGAAAAAATTGGTTTAATTGGATGTAAAGCTATAACTCTCGATAATAGGGTTGAAAGAACTGGTTTTATAGATGGGAAAAGTATAAGAAAAATAGGGATGCAAATTCCAAAAGAGAAAATTAATGAAGTTTGTGAGAATTTTTTGATAAGTGCATGCATTCTAGTAAGGAAAAAAGTTTTTGAAAAAGTAGGTGGGTTTGACGAAATTTATTCACCCTATTTATGTGAAGACATAGATTTTTTCACTAGGGTAAAAAAAGCAGGTTTTAGAATTTTTTATTTTGGTAAGACTAAAATAATTCATAAAGCAAGTCAAACATTAAAAAAACAAGAAAATACAAAAAGGATTTTTTTTGCTAACAGAAATGAAATGATTTTTTATTTAAGATATGGTAAAAAATTTCTTCTACAAAGAGTTCTAAGAATGTTTATTCGTTGTTTTATTGGTAAAAATCCTGAAACATCCTATAGAACCTGGATTTTCTACAGGAACTTTTTAGTAAGAGTTTTGATTACCTTAAGAGCAATCTATTCAGCTTTAAAGATTTATAGAAGAAGAGAAACATCCTTATTTTAATTTTTTTTTTCATTTTGGTCATATAACCTTCAACTGGTAAGAAAGGAACATAACATTCCAGAAGTGTTAAAAAGGCCAGAATCCGAGAAACTAAACCCGGATTTTTACTTTTTTGTTCTCTGCAAATTGGCTTCCTTAAAGGATTAACAATCTTATCTAAAATGCTTCTATGAATCAGAATCTTGTCTACTTTTATCTTACATCTTTTAGCTAATTTTGCAATTTTTTTAATATCGTAAGAGTGATGATGAATTGGATTAAATCCTCTAGGGAAGTATATAACTCTCTCACTCCCTTTTTAAGACTCTTTTAATTTCTTTCAAACTTTTTCATCATCTCTTATATGTTCAATAACATCTATTTTTTAAAAAAGCATTTTTAATTTTCATATTTTTGGCAATTTTCAACGCTTCTTCTGAAATATCAATACCATGAATTTCTTTAACAAGAGAACTAAGTAATCGAATAAATCTTCCTGATCCACAACCTACATCTAAAACAACCTCATTTATATTCCATTTTGTGATTTTTTAAGGAGTAAAAACCTTGCGTATGTAGCTGGCCCTATGTTTATCCAATATCCTGATTTGTAGATTTTATTATAATCAACCTTGGTTTTTATAAACATCCCCTACCAAATTTGATAAATCTTACAAAAAAAGTTTCCGGTAAAATAGAAAGAAGTTTATCGCTAATCCAATTGAATATTTTTTCTTTTGTTGTTAATTTCCTGTTCATTACCCATTTTTTATTTTTATCGTAATGAATGCTTTTTGCTACCAAGCCTCGCCAAATTTTAGCTTTTATCCTCAACAAATCTTTTTTAAAACAATTTATTTCATCAACAACTATTTTATTGTCTTCGTAGCATCTAAACTTAACTTTTTCCATCACCCATCTTTTGATTAAAGTACCACCAAAACCAGAATAAGCTACTTGCCCATTTTTCAACCTGTAAATATTGTAAACAACATCATAACCTTCTTTGGCTTTTTCTACAAGTTTATTAATTATTTCTGGTTCAAAAGCCATATCACTATCTAAAAAAACAAGATAGTCAAAGTCTTTACTTAAAAAATATTCTCTAATGGCATTCCTTGCACCAACTATTTTCCACACTCTATCTTTTCCTTTAATTATCGGTTTAAAGTTGATTAAAACAAAATTTTTGTTTTTTACAGGCAGTTTTTTGATATCTTCTGAAGCAAAAACAGTTAAACATTCGTGCTTTGTTTTTTTGTAAATTTCTTCTTGATTTTTTATGAATTTATCTAAAGCATATGCGCTTTCTTTTGAAATCGGTGAACCTATTAAAATTTTCATACCTGCACTATAATTATAAAAAACACAGTTATTAATTTATTATAACTTAAATCTACTAATCTATTTTAAAAGGTGAGAACAATTAAAGTAGCAGTTCTTACTCGCAGTTTTGGAGCTAAAGGTGGTATCCATGTAAACATAGCACAAATCTCAAAATTTTTTCCAGATTGTATTGACATAATTTCTAAAGGATTTTATGATGATATGGGCATTCCAAATAAAATAATCAAATGTAAAAATTGGAGCGAAGTTATAGAAAAAATTAAAAAGTATGATATAATTCATGTTCATCACTCTCCTGAAAATTTACTTGCAGCACTTTTGAAAAAAAGATATAAATTTAAGTTAATTCATACTTGGCATGGGGTACTCCCACCAAAGTATACAGAAAATTTCACTTTAAAATCAAAGTTATTGTTTGCGCTACTTTCTCACAAATTTGTGTTTAATTTTTGCGATAAAATTATTTCTGTTTCTCGTTTTTTACAAACTCAAGTTAAGAATTCGTGTTACATACCAAACGGTGTAGATACTAGTATATTTAAACCAAAAAAAATTGAGCATGAAAAGTTTACGGTATTATATGTAGGTGCTATGGAAAAATTCAAAGGGATACATCTTATTCCTCAATTTGCTAAAAAGTTTCCCCAAATAAAATTTTTATTAGTCGGCAAAGGTTCTGTAAATTTTAACCTTCCTAATATAGAAAAAAGGAATTATACACCGTACAAAGAAATTATCAAATTCTACAATTCTTCAGATTTGATGATAAGACCTTCTTTGTACGAGTCTTTTGGTATACCAGTATTGGAGGCGATGGCCTGTGAATTGCCTGTTATTGCTTCTAATCTCCCTTGTTTTAAGGAAATTATCTCCAAGGGAACGGGTTTTTGTGTTCCTTTAAATAAATTTCCACAGTACATTCAATATTTTTTTGATAATCCTAAAGAAGTTAAAATATATGGTAAAAGAGCTAGAAGACAAGCAAAAAAGTTTGAATGGAAAAAAATCGCAAAACAAACATTCAAAGTTTATGAAGAGGTTTTGACTTAATTTTCAGAATTCAAATTCAGGATTGGTTAGATGTTCAAACAAATTTTTAGAATAAACTATGTCAAAAAAAATTAGAGGGAAAAGGAAGCTTTTGTTTGTTTACATCGCACTTTATAACTTCTTTTCTCGAAGGATACAAATCAACAAAATGCGTTCCATAAGT
>JAWBTN010000044.1:0-7745 GCA_039000415.1 Candidatus Aenigmatarchaeota archaeon
ATGCGTTTAGTCTATTTATAAATATCCTTCTACCTTCATCTCCAAGCTTTTCTGGTGGAAAGTCGTAGCTGTCGGCGGGATACACGTTTTCCCATTCTCTTGGAACGACAGTCATGGGTTCACCGATTACGTATTCTTGGACGTATTCACTAAGATTATGTCTCCTAAGCATTGATATAACCTTTCTATGTATAAAGGATTTTGAGTAGGGCTTGTGCGCTGAACAACCCATTAATAATGCGATTTTTTTACTACTTTGCCATTCACTCATTAATTTCATAAAAAAGAGGAGCACAGCATCGTTAAAAAATAAATTATCTCCTCCTCTTAAAAAGATTTTTTTGCTTGTCATCTTTCCACCTACTTAATAGACAAGGTTATACCTATCCTAATGAATCCTTCATTTTCCAACTTTTGAAGTATTTCGTTCAATCTTTTATCTTCGATTTTTAATTTTTTCTCTTCTAAATCCTTGTATAACTTCTCTTTCCAGCAAACATCTGAAGCTGATGCTATAATTTCAAGGACATCAACCTCCTCTTTATCCAAAACAGTTTTTAGGATATCATAAAGTTTTTGCCTTATACTTAATCTAATTTTTTCGATTTCGGAAGCTTTTTTTATCGTTATTATATCTTTAGGCTTTACTTCGTCTCCTAGTATTTCTATGTTGATTTTTAGATCTGCTATCTCTTTTTTCTGAATTTTTTTATTTCTATTCTCTTCATTTCGCTTCTCAATAGCTTTAATTATCTTATTTTGTGTCTCTATATAGGTTTCTACCTTACTCCTATAATTTAACCAAATTTCATCTACATGGCTTTTTATACTCTCAAGGTTTGTAGCTCTATTTTTTAATTCTTCTATGATTTTGTCAATTTTGAAAAACAATTCCTGTTTTCCCCCAAAGTCTATTTCTACTTCTTCCAAATATTTTTTTAAAACGCTTAAATCAGTCAATTTCCCAAATTCAGATATAATTTCTTTAACTTCTATTTGCATTTCTTCCAAATCTAAAACTTCTTCAGCCTTCTTAATGTATTCTTGCTTTGCATATCTCCTTCTGTGAAATTCTTCCTCTTTTTTGGTCATCTCTTTTAGTTTTTCAACTAATTTATCCAAAGCTTCAAATCTCTTGTTAATCTCCCCTAAATTCCCTTCAGAAATTTCGTTAATCTCTTTAATCGAGGTGATTTTAAGCTCCCTTTCCTTTAGCTCCGGAAATACATTTTTAGATGTGGATTCTATTTTTTTGTGTAAAATATTAGACAACTCAAGATACTCTTCCAATCTAATTTCTCTCATTTTTCTTTTTATTTCATTCAACTTTGCTTCAACATCTTTAAATCTCTTCAATATACTATCTACTATGTCTCCTATACTCTTAATTTCTTTTTCCATCTCTTCCGATTTAATGGATATGACATATGCTTTCACATTAAAATATGGGAAACCTTCTTTTTTGAAATTAAAATCATCCTTCCTCTTCACGAAATCTAAGAAATTAAATTCAAATTTTGAATCTATTTCATTTATTTCTTTCCAAATAGTGTTAATCTTTCTAATCTCACCGATTTCAACGATCTTTATTTTTAGAAAATCATCAAAATACTTCTTTATTTCCTCTACCGATTTTTCTAATCTTTGCTTTTTACTCTCCAGATCACTTATTTTTTCTTTTGATCCTTGTTTTGCTCTCTCTATAGCTTCTATCCATGTCTTAGAGAAATCATCAACGAGCTCAGAAAGTAAGAATATTTTCTGTTTTTTCTGCTCATGAGAATAGGAACTCTTTTCAATTTCATTCATTTTTTTGGAGATAAATTCTAAAAATTCTTTTAGCTGTATAAATCTATCCTCTCTCTCTTTCCAAACATAAATAAACCCATAATCTTCTAATTTTTTCTTTTCAATATTTTTAATTTTTTCCTTAATTCTTTCGAACTCTTTTATTAGATCGTCTTCAGAAACGAGTTTAATCATCTTTTCTTCTTCTTTAATAAAGCCTTTATGTTTTAGTATAGGTATATATAAATTTTGAAGTATTTTTTCCATTTTCGCTGCAATTATGAAATGCTTTTCCAAAGCATCATACGTGCACTTCTTTTCTTCTTTCAGTAAATTAATGATCCTTTTTTCTATGGGATGCTCTATAACTCTAAACTTTCCTTCCTTCTCACCTTTAATTAATCCATTATCTTCAAGATCGTAAGAGATGTTCCTTAGCTTACCCGAACTCTCAATGTCTTCTATGAAAACAGTTCTTGAGCCATACTTTATGAATTTCATCAACTCTCCTCTATTTTTACTATAGGCCTCATCTGGGGTAAGTGGCTCTTCAATATAGTTTATATAAAATTTTAATGCTCCTAGCAAGTCGTTTAAACTTTTAGCATTTTTTAGTTTAACATCGGAAACAAGTTTACCCCGCTTTTTTTGATCTTCAAGCCACTCATTTAACTTATTTTTGAAATCTATCTCTTCAATTATAAGCTCAGCAGCATTCTTAATCGAAATCTCGTCTGCTTCGATACTCTTTGTCTTAAGACACTTGTTTATCACTATAAGTTTTTTAGCCAGTGTGGGGTGCAATCTTAAACGTAATACAATATTTTCTCCTTTTTCACCTATTTCTAAGTCATTTAGTTTCTCTTCTGCTCTCTCAGTTATTTCACCAGTGTAGATTAATAAGACGAGATGTACGGGTTTCTTATAATTTTTTATCTTATTATAATAAATATCTTCTATATCATCAGCCTTTACATCTCCATCTACTGAGTAAAGAAGACAAGAGATTTTTACATCCTGAAGTACGATTTTCCAAGTAATAGTGGCAAAAATGGCATTCTGGTTGTAATCCTCCCCAATTACGTTGATTTCAGCTAAATTGAGAATCGACAAAAAAGCCTGTGGAAAATTATCTCTAAACTCTTTGAAGAAGTTCTTCGTGACCTCTCTCCATAATCTTATTCTTGCTTCTCTATCTTTGATAAATTCGAGACCTCTAGGAATTGGTGGAGGAAATATCTGAGTAAGTAAATTATCTGAAAGTAATAAGTTTTCTTTATCTTCAAGCAATTTAGTGAACTTATTTTTTAATTCTTTTGCTCTAATATCAGCTATGCCTTCAAAAAATTCTTTAATGTCCTCAGGTTCACGTGGTAAATATATCTCCTCTTTTAGTTCTCCTTTCTCAATATTCAAAAAGGTTAGCTTATCAAAGAATTCGTCGAGCTTTTCCACATAATTATCTATCTTTATGTATTTTTCTCCACCTTCCTCATGTATAAACTCCTCAAGAACTTTTTTTATTTCATCTTTATCTTCTTTCAATTTCGAAACCCTAATAATTCCCTTGATCCCAAAACTTCTTTTAATATCTTCGTCTAGCACTTCTATAATTTCTTCTAGTCTTTTCCTAATTTTCAGTCTACTTTGTATTTCTTCTGGCGAGAATGGTTTGTATTCTCCTAATAAAAGCTTAAAAACCAATTTACATTCTTCTCCAAGTACCTTATCTACTTGGTCACCAATCCTTTTTAAGATTTTTTCAAGGTTTTCATTTTCTATACATCTTGTTGAACCTCCGTAAACCCAGATAGACTCGTTAGCAAAAAACCGTAATATCAAGTCAAAATCTATGACCTTAATAAATTTGCCTTCACGATCTATTTCTTCAGCCTCTTTAAGACTTCTACCGATGAGTCTGGATAATTTACTGACCATGTTTCCAGGATTTCCCAATGTGATTTTATAAATTACATTTAAACATCCGATACTTGAAATCGGAAGTTTTTCAGGTAAATTGTTTTCATAGCATATTTTTATCAAATTCCAAAGAAACTCTACTCCTTCTTTTCTCCTAATTGGGGGTAAATTTATTACTCCAATTCTCCTACCCAGCCCACCAAATATCAGAGAAAACTCTGGATTGCTCTCTATCTTATAAAAAGCATCTGGGGTCACTGCAATTATTAAATGAAGGATACCTTCAAATTTTCCTCCTTCATGAATTGGCTCGAATTGTCCATTGATAACTTCTTTCAGACCAGAAAGCAACTTTTTTAGTTTCTCGACTGAAGTTAGCGCCTCTTCAAATTCGTCAATGAATACAACTAACTTCTTTTTCCCATTCTCGCTTAAGAGTTCTATGCAGCGTATAATAAAGTCATCCACTTTTTCCGAATATGATGGAGTTGGAAGCTCAATTATCTTCTCTTCTTCTCTTATGCTCCAGAACAAGGCGATTAGAAATTGTTGAGACAGAAGCGCTGTCCTGTTTATATGTTTCTCTAAAATATCCAAAGAGCTTAGAATCGTTGACGTTGAAACGAAATAAGGTGAAAAGTTGAGGCTTTTAGCTTTTTGTTTTATGTATCTCTCATAAGCGTCAGTTTTTCCTTCTCCCCATTCAGCAAGAATTGCTCGAACTGTGGTTCTTTTTTCCCTGCTAACAACCTCCAAATATTCCTCTATTTTTTTCCCAACCTCCTCCCGACTTTTGAGCTTCACGTTTTCCAAACCTTCAAACACAATTCCTGAATCTGGTAAGAATTTTTTCGGAGCTTGCGTAATTTCCATCATATCACCTCACTAAAGGTTTTCCATGACATTTGTTCCACCTATTTCAGGAATAATTTTACGATCTTCTTTAGATACTCGAACCAACACTGGAAATGGGACTGTGAGCATTTGTCCGCTGATAATTACATCTCCCGTGCTTAAAGTCGTCAATCTACGTGCCAAGGATGATGGGAGCCCTCCGCTTACACTCTTCACAAAGTCAACATCTTCTGGGGAAATTCTGTGTATGAAAAAAGTGTTACACATTGATAAAATTATTCTATCTACAAATGATGGTCTTTGAGATATCAAACACAGAGACAAACCAAATTTCCTTCCTTGAGTAGCTATTGCTGAAAGTTTAGATTTCGCTAAACTCGTAGGGATTGGGTAAGACTTATCAGGACAAAAGTTTTGTGCCTCTTCTATTATTAACAGCAAATATTTTTGAGATCCTTTTAATTTGTACTCTGTAAACTTCTCAAACAAAATTGTAGCTAGATAAGACACGACAAATTGCTTAGTTTTCAAATCTACACCAGGTGCACCTTCTGCAGAAAAATCAATAATGGCTAAACCTCGATTCCTCGTTATTTCATCTACAAACGATTGTTGCTTCAATTTGGAGTCTTCAGAGAACAATTTGTAATTGTCCTCTAACTTATAAAACTCATTAAGTTGCCTTTTGACTGCTTCTATAGTTTGAGAAGAAAAAGATTTTTCATCTTTAACTTCATCCAATTTTTCTTCTATCTTTTCCCTCTCATCAATGATGAGATCATTTATACTATATCCCAACCTAGTTAGTTCATCGAATAACGAAACTAAACAACTGATCTGCTGATCGGCCCCTTCCGTTGAACCTTTTAGATAAGTAACAATTAATTCAGCTAACTCGGAGCTATTAATTAGATTAAGATTTATACCTATCGGTTCTATATATTCCTTTCTTCTAAGTTTGGGATCCGCAAGGTAAATATTTGGGAATACGAATCTCCGAATCCAACCACATTTCATCCATTCATTTGTTCTATTGTTAAAATACTCTGGAAAATCAATGTAGTCTCCATGTGCATCAATTATAATCATAGGGTAGGAAACGCTTGTTTGTGCATCTTTTGGTATCTCCATCAATTTTTCAATCAAATACCCCGTATTAAACGATTTTCCACTTCCTGTTACTCCAAAGACTGCTAGATGCATGGGTATTTTTTCTACGTCCAGTGTTACTGGTAATTTCTTATAACCGCCTAGTGAACCAAATTTTATAATTCCTTTGTAAATACCCTTCGAAATTTTCCTCTCACCTGATACACAAAATAAATCTTCCTCGTAATTCATATCAGTTTTTAAATCGATTTTAAAAACTTTATCTCCGGGTCGAGGAGGATAAACGATCTCCTTTCTTGGTATTTCCAAAAGTAATTCGAGCTTAGAAATTTCGTACTGTCTTGCAACCTCTTCTGGAATTTGCTTCCCCTCTCTCCGCGCTTCGCTCCATGTGTCACCTTCAGTATAAAAAGCATTATAAGGTACAATCTGAGAAACTCTGCTCAATATTTTTCTTTCATCGGATTTTACAATTAGAAGCATTCCTTCCCTTATTCCTCCTCGTTCTGCATGCTTCAATAGTTGACAGGTTGCTTCGGATGTGGTTGCACCGCTTAATATAATCCCAACAAAATCTTTCTCCTCCACTTTTATCACCTCATTTTGGCAGCGATTATTTGGTCAGATGGCTCTAAACTCATACTTCTTGTGATTATTTCTTCGTAAAGCACTTCAGCAGCTCCTTTCCTAATATTACACTTTTCATGCGCCAATAAGACTGGTAGAGGATCCTGGGAGGGATAAGTCCAATAATTAAGTGTTTTGACAACCTTAGAGACAATGTTTTCAACTTTTACTGGATTTTCTAAAGGAGAAAAATTAAGAGGAACATCTATCCTAAGAATTTTTGATTTTATGTCTCTTTCATAGAAGAAAGAAATAACGAAAATTCCATTTTTTTCATAATCATCATAAGGCAAGGTATATTCCTTACATAAATTTGTAACATCGATCCATTTCGTATACAACGGTCCCAGAACTTTTTCTTGACTTCTAAACCTAGTAAACAGCATAAGCATAAGGTGCTGATCAGTTGGAAACTCACGGACGTCTTTTATGTTATTTTGCAGAAGGTAATTTATAAAAAATTTGTCACGGACTCTTTTCACACATCCTATAAGTATAGAGTTCGACTCAATACATTTTTTAATTGCATTACACCTAAATTCAACATATGCATCATGATTCTCATATTTAAACGGGGGATCGACGATAGGTCCATCTATAAAAATAACTGAGTTTGAATTTTTAGTACCATACTCCAGGATTGCTTTTGATTCAATTGATAACATCTTTATCTCTGCACTTCTTTTTATGAAAGGGTTTTTGGATTCATCAAATTCTTCAATATCTGCCCAAAAAATATCTACTTTAGGAGGTGAATCGCGACCACTAACAAAAATTACTCCTGCTACACTTAAAAATACATACCATTTACTACCAATACCTCTAATTATCTGATTGCTACCATCTACTCCCAAAGCGAGCCTAATTTCTTCAGACTCTATTTCGGGTTCCGTGAAAAAGAATTGCATTTTCTTAGAAATCTCTTCGTTTAATTTTCCAACCAAAGAGTTCATTCTTTTAAACTCTTTTTGAATCTTCTCCCCCTCTCTTTTTGCAGAATTTATTAGTCTTACTAAAACTTCTGGTTCTGTTAGGTTAAATTCGGCTCTTTTAATAGCTTCTTTTAACTCTTTCATTGGTACTAATTAAAATAAACCCTATTTAAAGTTTTCTGGATATTCCTTGAACTGAGCTTTAAGCTTGGATATTCCCTCAACATAATTTTAAGATTTATGATCTTTTTTCATTTGGAGATTTTCTCAGCTACTTCTAATCAAATTTCTAACCTCTTTCTTCGAAATTTTTGTGCCAAATTCTTCAATCTTATCACTAATCTCTTCCACTTTTTCTTCTGAGATTTTCCCCTGAATTTCTTATTTTCCCCTATGTTATCCAGTTTTTCCCCTTGAAAATTATCTACCTCTTACATCTTCTTCTTTTCCTCCTAACTTCCACAAAAAAGCAAAAATGTAAATTTGGAATTTCAAGAATCAATATCTGAACCT
>JAWBTN010000045.1:0-7655 GCA_039000415.1 Candidatus Aenigmatarchaeota archaeon
AGTCGCAAAGTGCAATTTTACCAATCTTTACAGTAATCTTAGTAGGCTCGCTTACAGCTTATTCTGTTCAAAACCTAAGCCTTTTAAACAGCTCAGAAAACCTTGAGATAAAAGAAACTGTCGAAACGAAAAAAGTCGAAATATTCTTGACAGAACCTCAAAAGATTACCAGAGGAGAACAAACAACGATAAAAGCAGAGGTTAAAGCTCTTTCTCAAGTAAGAAACTTGAAAGTTTATTGGCAAGTTCCTGAAGGTTTGGAAGCTAATGAAAGAGAAAAGGATTGTGGAGATTTGGAAGCAAACTCTTCTTGCATTTCTGAAATTTTAATCAAATCTTCTCTTCTTACTGAGCTAGGAAAAAATGAGATAAAGGTTTTGGTGAGCTATGAGTAGAAAATCTGAAGTAGGGCAAAGCCAACTTTTCTTAGCCTTTCTTGTACTCTTGTCAGGAATTACTCTAGTGATAGCAACAAACTCAAGTTTAACAGGAAACTTTGTTTTTAGAAATGAGGATTCAGCTTCTACTTTCATAGAAGTTTGGGCAAACACTTCTATAAAGCTTGATGCTATTGATAATCTTATAATAGCAAGATTATTATTGGACAATTCTTCTTCTTTGGCTGGGCAGGAAATAAAGTTTTACTTAAATGAAAGCTTTTTTGCTTCTGTGATAACTGATGAAGGAGGAGAGGCTAAGCTTAGCTTGGATTTAAACAATTCTTATGTTTTAAAAGCAGTTTTTGAAGGAAATTCTTCTTTGTTTTTAAACCCTTGCTTTTCAGAAATTGAAGTTAAAAAAGTTGAAGAGAATTTAAGCGAAGAAAACGTAACAATTCCTGAGGTTAACTTAAGCTATTTGACAATTTTTACTGATAAGGAAGAGTATAGTTTGAACGAAACTGTTAATGTTTTTGGAGAGCTTATTTTGGAAGGAAAAAGAGGAAATGCTCATGCCAATTTAACCTTAGAATTCAACTCTTTTGTTATTTTTTCAGAAGAAGTAGAAATAATAAACGGAAGTTTTAGCTATTCTTTTGCTGCAAATCTTGAAGAAGAAGGAGTTTATACTTTAGCGATTAAAACTTTAAATCTAACGAACAAAACAAGCTTTTACTTTTCTTTACCAAGAATAAATGCAACAGAAAATTTAACTCAGCTTTTGAATATAAATGCTTTTGTTTCTGTAGAAAATGTTACTAGAGAAAATAAAACTTTTAAGCTTGTTAAGATTTTTGGAAATGTAAGCTTTAATCAAAGCTTAACTTTTGCTAACATTTTTGTTAAGGTAAGAGATTCCAAAGGAGAAATAATTTTTGAAGATAGAACTTACGATAAAAACTTTTTGTTTAGTTTTGAATTCTTGCCAAAACATTCTGGAATTTACAAAGCAGAAATTTTTGCTGAAACAGAGTTTGGGAGCATAAGCAAAATCTTAGGTTTTGATGTTTTGAAACACTTAAGACTTAAGCCAAAGATCAAGCAAGAAAAGTTTAATTATGAGTTGGGAGAAAAAATAAGGTTTGAAATTTTAGTTGTTGATGAAGATACTAACGAACTTTACTCTAACGCTAGTTTAAGAATTTTTGTTGTTGATCCAGAGGGAAATCTAACCGAAGTTGATTTTACCGAAGATGAAATTGAAAAAGGAAAATATTATGTTGAACTAGATACTGAAAGAGAGTTTAGACCTGGGCTATACAAGCTAAAAGTTAAATTAAACTACATTTCCCCAAATCCCGGTGAAATCGAAGTTGAAGAGGAGGTTGAATTTGCTGTTGGTTTAATCTCCATAAACACGAAAAAATCAATTTACCACCCTGATGAGATTGTTAAAATTACTATGGTTGTTGTTGATGAACATGGCTATCTTCTTCCAAACGCAAAAATTAAATTAATGGTAACAAATCCTAACGGAAGTACAACTATATTCTCGACTGAAGAGGGGAGCATAAAGAAGACAATACAGAAAGGAGTTTATGAGGCATTTTATAATTATACTCAACTTGAAGGAAACTACACGATGGTAGCATATGCTCAAACTGAAAATTTTGAAACTTCTATAACTTCACACTTTCTGGTTAAAGAATACTATGAATTTGATGTTTTGAGAAATATGCCTGTAGTGATAGATCCTTGGCATGGCTACCTAACTTCTTACATTCATATATCACCCTTGGTAGAAATTGAAAAATTTAACTTCACAGAAATTTTACCAAACACTTTTCAAATTATTGACTCAGGCAATGCAACTGTCATCGAAAGTAATGATAAGAAAATTTTAGTTTGGCGAGGGTTAAGAGGAGAGGTAACAGTCTACTATACAGTTGCGTTACCTTTAATTTCTCCTATGATTTACCAATTAGGTCCTGCCCAAGTAGAATATTTTGAAGAAAATGAAAGTAAGGTCTTTTACGAAGGTAGACCTTGGCTACTTGTCGCAGATCCGTTAAACGTAATAGGAATGATCGCATACGGAGAAGGAACAGTAACAACTCCAAGGTACAGAACTTGGGATGGTAGCACTTGGAGTGCAGAGTATTCTGCTAATAGTGTCGGTGGAACTATTTATTGGGTTGTTTTAAGAGCTATACCAAACAATGTAAAAAATCCTAGGTTTGAGGAGTTTATATTAGGAACTCAAACTTCAGGAGGAGCAGTTGTCGTTCAAGTTTACAATGGCAGTAGTTGGAGTACTCCTTTAACACTGTATAGCAATGTTGGAACTTCTTCAAGAGCCTTTGACATAGCCTATGAAAGAGTTTCTGGAGATGCTATTGTTGTTTACTCTAACGGAAGTGCTCAACCAAAATATAGAGTTTGGAATGGAAAAAGCTGGAGCAGTGAAGGAACAATACCACAGACAAAAACTACAGGAGCAATTAGATGGATTAAACTAGCCTCAAGACCAAATAGCGATGAAATAGCATGCGTTTGGTTGGATGCAAACGCAGATATAAGTGCTATGATATGGAATGGCTCAGCTTGGGTAGGAGAACCTCCAGCAGCTCTTGAAACCAACGCAGCTTATGATACTACTATAGGTGATGCTGAAGCTTTTGATTTAGCTTATGAATCTTTAAGCGGGGATTTACTTGTTGTTTTTGGCTCTAACGCTGCACTACCTCCAGGATATGCTCTTAAACCAGCTGATACATATGAATGGGTAACTGGAAGTGTTGGAGGAGCGTTTGCTGATGAAGGAAGTATCATTAGTTTAGCTGCAGAACCAAACACAAACAGAATAGCCTTAACCTATATGTCTGAAGATTTTTTTGATGCTCAGGGTGCAATATGGGATGGTGAAGAGGATATTTGGATAGAACGAGTGATTGATATAGATGCTAGTGCTTCTGACGCTTGGTATGGCTACACAAGACTTTTAGACATAGGTTGGGTTGGTAGTCTTGGAGAAGCTGTGGTAGTTTATCAAGATGGCTCTTCAAATATAGATTGGTTCAACTGGATAGAAGGAGAATACTGGACTGTGCAGGGAGATGTTTCAGGAGCTGGTACAACAGGGATAGATAGAACTAAGCAAATTCACAATTTTCCGTACGCTGATAAAATATTACTTGTTTACTCTGACGCAAACAGCGATTTGGGCATTGCTACTTATGACGGAGGTAGTTGGGTATCTGTGAACCCAAGCCCAATAATAGAAGATAATTTACCAATCACTCAATACGAGCCTTTCATGTTCGCTTTCAAGGAGTATATGGGCAATATTCTGCTAATTTACGATATTATACCAATTTACAACAACCAAGAAGTAAGTGCGCTAGAATCTGGTGATATTCTTCAAGTAAATGTAAGCGTGAGAAACCTGAACTCAACATCAGTTAGCGGAAGTGTAACTCTTAAAATATGGGACCCTTCAAATAATTTGAAGTATGAAAACACAGTCTCCAATTTAAATTGGAATCCTGACGAGATGAAACTTGTAAATTTCTCCAATATAAACACAGAAGGCTGGTCTGCAGGCTACTATAAAGTTGAGGCAACAGTTAGTTGGTCCACAGGTTCTGACACAAGAACAGAAGAACAGTCTTTTAAGATTTCTACAATCGAAATATTCCCGAACTTCCCCCTCGGGCAGTGTCTTAACACTAATTATTCTATGTATATCAAAATCATCAACACTTGGGACAGTGCAATACAAGTAAATATAACCCCATTCGAAGATAGTGTTTGGAACTTCGACCCAGATTACAGGTATATTTTTGTCAACGCAAACAGTTGGAACGAAACTAATTTTAACTTGACAACACCATCTACTGCTGGAAATTATAACCTTGGAATAAATGTAAGCTATACTGATGGCATTGGTACACAAAGAAAAAAAACATATTCTCTTACCTTCTATCTTCCTTCACCAATCATTAGAGTAACTAGAGAAGCTCCTGAAGGTGGGAAAGATTCTATTTCACTTTACCCAAGGTTAGTCGTTCATAACTATGGTTGCTCCTTAGCTAAAAATATTGAATTTAATGAAACTGTGCCTCCAGGTTTCATAGTTGATGCAGCTTATGCTTTATCTCATGGCGCGTCTCAAGTTTTGACCCTTCCTGACTCTTCAACCAGAATTGTTTGGAATATAGACAAGCTTGCTATAAACGAGTTTAGAATTTTCAGTTATAGAATAATCACTCCTACCTATTCCACATCTTCCAATCTTGGTTTATGGAGTGTCTATTACCAAGACTTGGGTTATAATAACATTTTTGACAAAGAGGATGACTTATCTCCAATCAAAAGTGATACTTCAGAAAAAGCTTATCTTGAGTTTGATTTAAAAGTTGGAGAAGAAAGAGTAGTAGTTCCAAATCAAGTTTATGTTTACAATTTAACTGTGAAAAATGTTGGTAGTGGAACTGCTTATGCAAATGACTGGAATATAAGTGTTGAAATAAAAACAAGATTAAACTACAACAAAACATGGTATGTGGATGATACTTGCAGTTTGGTAGATTCTGGCAGTGCAGTTTACTGGAATAGCACAACAAAAACATTAATTTTCAGTTTACCGTATAATTTGCCGCCAGGAGCTGAAACGTATTTCAACTTTAGCTTAAACTGCTCTGTAGAAGGAAGAGAAATAAACCTTTTAGTTAAGCCAATCGTTCTTGAGCCAGCAGAAGTTAAGGTGTGCGATTATATGTGTTATTATCAAGACGATGCAACTAGTGTGAACATTAGTCACACTTTTAGGGGGAAACCAAATCCAAGTGCAAAGCTTGTGTGGTTTGAGGTTAGAGGAGGTTCTTCCACCACAACTTGTGGTCATTCAACCAATTGGGATGGAGGAGATTGGGGAGAAGTGAGATTGTATAATGATAACAATTCAAGTTATGTTCAAGTGTGGTATTGGCTTAACGGTGCAGATAGATCCTTAGTAGCGCGTCCTGTTATAGACGAAACACCACCTCCAGAATTTAACCCAAATCAATTCACAGCACCAAACGGAAGATTAACACTGGAGTTTAGAGGTAATAGGGCAGCAGGAGAAGTTTTAGCTGTAAATAGAATTTGCTATAAATGGGGCGACTATAAAGAACCTAAAGAGAGACAATCGACAAATCTTTTTGTGAAAGTAAGAAGTTCTATACCACCGGAAATGGAAAACGAAAGTGTTAATGGAGTTACTTTTGGTGCTTCAGATGGTTGGGGAACTACTTTCAACTTTTCTGTAATGGTAAGAGATTTGAACAACGAAAATATCATGGTAAAACTCTATATAGATTTTGGTTCTGGCTACCAACTAGTTAATTCAACTATTTGTTATAGCTGTGGTAATTGGCAAAAAATCGATTTCCTTCAATCCTTTTCCTGTGACAAGATAGGTATTGCTCATTACAAGTTTGAAGCAGAAGATCCTTATTTACTCACTTACGAGACAGAACCCCACAACTTTACTATAGAGAAGGAGGATGTCTTATTTGAACACATTCATGGCAACAATCAAATAGCAAACAGAAGTGGAAACCAAATTTTACCTTTAACCTTGAGAGTGAGAGATGAAAATGGAAGTTATGTTGGACCTGGAATTAACATAACTTTATGGATTTCTCATTCTGGACCACCCTACTATGTTTACGACGATGGGCATTTTCTCCAGACAAATGAAAGTGGATATGTTACCTTCGAGTTTAACCCGGGTTGTAACAATCCACAATATGTTGTTGGGCCGCAAAAATGGAAAATGCAGGTTAACGAAACTGAAATGTGTTACAAACCTGTAGTTTCCTTAGTTTACAACATAACGATAATGGGTGAATTGAATCCAACGATTTTTGCTCCAATAGGAGGATACACGTATAATTGGGGTGATTTGATATTTCATCAAGCGAAATTAAAAGATGATTGTGAAAACGATATAGCTGCCGCAAACGTTACTTTTAATCTTACCACTGACTCTAAAAGTTATGAGTTTATTCCAGATGATGTCGGTAGCGGCTTCTACCAGAAATGGTGGGATTCCTCTGGAAAAGCGGAAGGTTGGTACAACGTGACTTTAAAAGTAAACAAAACTTATTATTGGCCTAACGAAAAAACTCAAGTTAATGCTTTCTATTTGAGAACTCCTCCATTACTTAAAGTTGCAAATGTTAATCCAAGAGAAGGAATTTGGGGAACTGAGTTTAATTTTTCGGTTAACGTTACTGATGAGGAAGGAAATAACGTAACAGTAAAGCTTTTTGAGAAAAAGTCAGGAGGGGCATGGACTCAGGTAGGAGAAGCGAAGAATTGCACTTCCTGCTCAAACACAACATTAATCTGGAGTAGAACTTATTCTTGTTCTGATGTAGGAACTTGGTTCTTCAAGTTTGAGGCAACTGATGACTTAGGAAACACTTACGAAACAACCATAGCAAAAGGAGATTATGTTGGAGATTCTGATTCTTTTCTTGTAACTAAACATGATGTTAGCATAGAATATGTTTCTGGGAATGAAAGTATAGCGACCCCAACTTCTCCTGCTACTTTCATCTTAAGAGTTTATGATTTGAACTTACAAACTTACAATTTACAAGATTCTGCAACTTTAGCTTTTAACGTAACAACTGACGGAATAGGAGGAACTTACAAGAAAGTTGGAACTGCTACCTCAAATTCTACAGGTCATGTGACTTATATTTTTATTCCAGACGAAAGTTTCTCCGAAGGAAAGCAGAACTGGAAAGGTTATGTTGATATAAGCGAAATGTGCTACAATTTCAACGAAAGCGAAGTTTATAACGTTACCGTCCAACCAGCAAGATACATTTACTTAGAAAATTTGAGTGTTACCCCTCAAGTAGGAGAATGGGGAGAAAACTTTACTTTTAACGTAACAGCAAGAACAAATTCACCAAACAATATAACGTTTAAGCTTTTGATTGGCCCACCAATAGGGCCGTGGAATGAGGTTGCTACCATAACAGAAAACGTTACTAATCAATGGAAAACGATAAGTTTTGAATGGGATCCTTCTTGCTCAGATATAGGACAAAAATCTTTCAAGATTTTTGCTGACGATAGCTCAGGAACAACAAATATAACAAGCGCGCAAGCATTCGAAGTTCAGAAAGATACTGTTTTGCTTGAATATGTAGGCGGGAATGAAACAGAAACGAGAAGAGGAAAAACTTCTGCTTTGTTTGTTGTAAGAGCTGT
>JAWBTN010000046.1:0-7585 GCA_039000415.1 Candidatus Aenigmatarchaeota archaeon
AAAAGAAGGGATAATATCCGAAATTATCGAATCTTTCAAGGATTTTTTTGAGTGATATTATGCCAACTCGTAACATCCACAAAAAAATTTCAAAAATTGTGACTGGAAATTATTGTGAAAAAACAAACATCGTTATTGATTATCCTGTCAAGCTATTTGGTAAAAAACACAGGAAATTTTTCCATGATCCGATTTCAGGAGTGATGATTGGATTAATGTGTGATGGTATAGATGGAACAATTTCCGGTATACTACACGTGGTAACAGACAATTATTGCTCCAAATATCCATTGCTTAAAAAATTCTTGAAGTATTTATTTTAATTTTATTTGCATGAAATCGTGAGCAACTTTTGTGTTTGGAAATATTTTCTTTGCTTCTTCTTCAAGTTCACTTACATCAGTGTAGCGTCTACTTATATGTGTTAAAATTAGTTGTTTAACGTTAGCCTCTTTAGCTATCTTAGCTGCTTG
The DNA here is from genome assembly GCA_039000415.1 of Candidatus Aenigmatarchaeota archaeon. Classification (GTDB taxonomy): domain Archaea; phylum Aenigmatarchaeota; class Aenigmatarchaeia; order CG10238-14; family SCSR01; genus JAVZGQ01. The sequence continues at coordinate 474 of JAWBTN010000046.1, forward strand.
TTTTACATCGGCATGTGATTTACCTTCCTCCTCTTCTAGGAAAGTTCCATCATGTATTAACAAATCTGCATTTCTCGAAATTTTTAATACGTTATCACATGGTCTTGTATCTCCTGTGTAAACTATTTTTATTCCTGGTCTTAAATTAGCCACTTCTTCTATCCTTATTTCCCTACCCTTATGATCAATTTTTCCAAATTTTTTGAGCTTTCTCAACCAAGCTCCACTTTTTAATCCCAATTCTCTCAACTTTTTTGGATTCACGTTCCATCTAGGTTTTTCTTGAAAACAATAAGCTACGGAAGGAACTGTGTGTAAAACTGGAACAGAAAGTATCTGATATTCTTTTTCTTCATCCACAACATCTATCCTTTCGCCTTCAAAACCCACGTTCATAGCTTTAATAGGAAACCTTAGACCAAAATAACCCAATTCTAGAATTTTTGACACAAATTTTTCGGCTTCTGGTCCAAAAATTTTCAATTCATTCTTCCTTTTTTCCAAGCTCATCGTTTGAATCAATGGTATTAAACCTGCGAAATGGTCTGCATGCCAATGAGTAATGAAAATTTTATTTATCTTCATGAAGCTTATGTTGGATTTCATGAGTTGTTTTTGAGTACCTTCACCACAATCGAATAATATGGTATCTTTTTCCCTACCAAAGTATTCCAAAACTATGGCCGGATGATTTCTTTCTTTGCTGGGAACTCCCGAAACTGTACCAAGAAAAGTTATCTGTATCATTATTACACCAAACTCTTCTTCTCAAAATACTCCCTTAAAAATACTCCCAGCTCTCTATTTTTTTTGATTAAGTCTATTATTTTCTCAACATCAGAAATTATCTCAAAACCTTTGGATATCTGTTCTGCTATATGGTTTGGAATACCTTTCGCTTTTAAAGTGTTAACATCTTTATTCAAAGTATCAAAAAGTTTTTCCTTCGCCGTCATGAATTTTCTTTTAATTTCAACAACCCAATTGTTTCCCTCGATGAATGGCCCATTTATAGCTGAAGTTTTATATTTTTCCAAGAATCTTTTTGAATCGTCCAAATCAAAAACTTCTGGTCCTACTTTTTTCTGTACTGTAGGTAAGTTGTAAACTTCCATCTCAAGTAAAATTATCGCCAAATCTTTCTCATTAGTGTAATAATTTTTTCTCAAAACCTTGAACTCATACTTCACCTCTTCTAAAATTTTTTCAAGTCTTTCAGCAAATCTTCTTAGTTGAGGCCAAAGGATATCTGGCACGATTTCAGGTGGAGAAAATTTTATTAAAATCAACTCTGTTCTTCTTTCCAAAAGCTTCTCTATCAACTCTTTCTCAGAAATTGGTTTAACTTCTTTTTCAAAAAACATCTCTTCTTTTGGATTTTCAAGAAATTCTTTAGCAAGTTTCTTGAATTTGAAGAAATTTTCTGCAGATAGAGCTGCTGTCGTGTTTCTATTCTTGTCTGTAGGATCAATTAAAATTAAAGCTTGTTTTGAAAAAATTTTCTTCAACTTAAAAAAATCTTCTTTTTTGTAAAATTTCTCCAAATCTATTATTTCACCCGGTTTCCAATTTAACGCCTGTTTCAATACATTCAAAAAGCTCTTGAACTTTATTATTAGAAGTTCGCATGCATACCCTGAAAAACCTTGAGTCTTTGCGTCAGCGCCATAAATATTGTTTGCAGTCAAGAATTGTTTTAAAAGCCTTACTTGGTCTGAAAGTTTAAGTGGGAGATTTTTTTGAATGTATTTAACGTGAAAAGGTGTTCTATCAACAGCAGATTTCAAATTTTCAGTAGTTTTCACGTTGAAGCATGGTACTACGTCTATTTCTACTCCTTCAACATTACCTGAAACATAGGGATGTTGAGCGTATTTTATTTTAAAGCTACCGCCCAATTCTCTAATAATTTTTTTTCCAACTTCAAGGCCCTTTTTCTCAAGCTGTTCCATCGTGAATTCTGGTGGGAAAAGGATAAAGATGTCAAACTCTTTTTTACCTGGAAGCCAAGTATCTCTTGTGACACTCCCAGCAACCATTGACTTTGCTTTGAATTTTTTAGCCTCTTTTCTTGCAATTTTTAAACATTTCCTCAAAACAGATTTAAGCTTCCTTCTTTCTTCTTCAGAAGGTCTGATTTTTTTCAAAACACTTCTAAGAATTTTAGCATAATTAACCATATTTAACAATAAACTTGAAGAAAATAAATGTAAGTGGGGTTTTAAAAAGTTTTTTACTACTTTAAAATAGTAAAGTTTAAATATTAGTACTACTATATAGTAACATATGAATGGAAATAAGGAAGAATTGAAGTTTTTTGAAGAGCAACTCTACGAAGCCAAAAAAGCCTTGTTTGCAGCAAGAACAATAAAGCAAGCAAAATTTTTACAAAATAGGATAAAATACCTTTCTGAAAAAATTAAAGAAATGAAGGATGAAATTGAATAAAGAAGAAGAAAACTTTTAATTTTTTATATTCTGTGATACAAAAAATTTTTTAAATTCTTTTTAACAATTTTAGGTTGGGTCTTGTTCCAAGCCGTTTTGGCACTAGAGGATGGAACAATACTTAAAGGTAAAGGCTTTGGTTATCCATCTGAAGCTTCTGGTGAAGTTGTGTTCAACACCGGAATGGTTGGTTACACAGAATCTCTAACAGACCCCTCTTACAATGGACAAATATTGACACAAACTTGGATATTGATCGGAAATTATGGTGTTCCTCCGATTTCTATAGTTGATGAATTTAATTTTCCCTTACACTTTGAGTCCGAAAGAATACAAGTGAAAGGATATGTAGTTCAAGAAATTGTAAAAAAACCGAGCCACTGGTCAAACAATAAAAGCTTGGATGAATGGCTTTTCGAACATAAAATTCCAGGAATAGAAGGAATAGACACTCGGGAGTTAACAAAAAAACTGAGAAGTAAGGGTGTGATGCTTGGAATTTTGAAAGTTGGTGATAAAATTGATATAGAAGAAATAAAAGAAAAGATTAAAACCATAGAAGATCCTAATGAAAGGGATTTGGTGAAAGAAGTAAGTATTGAGAAACCAATAGAATATAGAAATGGTTCACCAGTTGTAGTGGTAATAGATTGTGGGGTTAAATTCGGGATATTGAGAAATTTAGCCGCGAGAAATGTGGATATAGTGAGGGTACCTTACGATTATTCTGTTGAAAAAATCTTAGAATACGAACCTTCTGGAATTCTTATATCGAATGGTCCTGGAGACCCTAAAAAATGTGAAAAAACTATTCAAACTGTAAAAGAACTTATGGAAACTGATCTGCCAATGATGGGGGTTTGCCTTGGTTGTCAAATCCTTGCTTTAGCTGCTTGTGCAGAAACTTTCAAACTCAAGTTTGGGCATCGTGGCTCAAACCATCCTGTTTTTGATTTGTTTGAAAGAAAATGTTATATCACGAGTCAAAACCATGGGTATGCTATAGATTCAAAAAGTTTGAAAGGAACTGAATTTGAAATTTGGTTCATAAATGTAAACGATAAAACTGTAGAAGGAATTAAACATAAGAAGAAGCCAATATTTGCCACACAATTTCATCCTGAAGCTTCCCCTGGTCCTTATGAAACAGAATTTTTGTTTGATTTGTTTGTGAAGGAGGTGAAGGAATATAAGGGATGAAAGTATAAAAAAAGTTCTCTTATTGGGAAGCGGTGCAAAGTGTTGAAAAAACACGCACATTCAAAATAGGTGAGGCAGGAGAATTTGACTACTCTGGAGCACAAGCAATCAAAGCTCTTAAAGAAGAGGGAATAAAAGTAGTTCTAGTAAACCCGAACATAGCAACAATTCAAACAGATGAAAGGTTTGTTGATAAAGTTTATTTTTTGCCAATAACTCCTGAATTTGTAGGAAAAGTGATAGAAAAAGAAAGACCTGATGGAATTTTATTAACTTTTGGTGGCCAAACTGCACTGAATTGCGGGATAGAGCTCCATGAAAGAGGAATTCTGGAAAAATATGGTGTAAGGGTGTTGGGAACAGGAATCAAAGCAATAGAAATCGCTGATGATAGGGAAAAATTCAAGAAAATTTTAATCGAGAATGGTCTGCCTGTACCGAAGAGCAAAAAAGTAAACAATGTGGAAGAAGCAATAGTTGCCGCGAGAGAGATAGGATATCCTGTCATGGTTAGAGTTGCTTACACATTGGGAGGCCAAGGTTCTGGTGTAGCTTATAATGAAGATCAATTAAAAGAAATAGCACAAATAGGCTTAGCTCACAGTAGAATAAACCAAATTTTGGTGGAAGAGTACCTTGGAAAGTGGAAAGAAATTGAATATGAAGTGATGAGGGATTGTGAAGACAATTGTATCATAGTTTGCAACATGGAGAATTTTGACCCCATGGGTATACACACAGGCGAAAGCATAGTAGTTGCGCCTTCCCAAACCTTGACGAACAGGGAATATCACTTGTTAAGGATCACAAGCTTTAAAGTGATACGAGCTCTTGATATAATTGGAGAATGCAACATACAGTTTGCACTCAATCCGAAAAGTGAAGAATTCAAGATAATAGAAGTGAACTCGCGGTTATCAAGAAGTTCTGCTCTTGCGTCAAAAGCTACAGGATATCCGATAGCCTACATCGCGGCAAAATTAGCGATAGGCTACACTTTACCAGAACTTTTGAATAAAGTTACCCAAATCACAACAGCTTGCTTCGAGCCTGCTTTGGATTACATAGTTGTTAAAATCCCTAGATGGGATTTCCAAAAATTCAAAAATGTATCAAGAAGAATTGGGACTCAAATGAAGTCAATAGGAGAAGTTATGGCAATAGGGAGAAGCTTTGAAGAAGCCCTTCAAAAAGCTGTAAGGATGCTTGAAATTGGAAAAGAACTCACAGATATTGATGAATTGTCAAACGAAAAGGAAAAAATAAAAGAAATGTTAGAGAAGCCAACAGACGAAAGAATCTTCTACATAGTCAAGGCACTTCAAATCGGTATGAGTGAGAAAGAAATCCATGAATTAACTGGAATAGATGAGTGGTTTTTGTATAAGATAAGGAATATAATCGAGATGGAAGAAAAAATAAAGAATGGTTTGAATGAAGAAATCTTAAGAAAAGCAAAAAAACTTGGTTTTTCTGATAAAAAAATTGGAGAGCTTGTTGGAATGAAAGAAGCTGAAATCAGAGAAATGAGAAAGTCTTTCGGTATATTGCCGGTAGTTAAGCAAATTGATACTCTAGCCGCAGAATGGCCTGCCAAGACAAATTACCTTTACATGACTTACAACGGCGACAAGGATGACATAGAATTTGAAGAAGGAAAAAAGATAATAGTGGTTGGGTCGGGTTGTTATAGAATTGGTTCAAGTGTTGAGTTTGATTGGTGTTGTGTAAACATGGCTTGGGCCTTGAAAGAAAGGGGATTTGAAAACATAATGATAAATTGCAATCCAGAAACTGTTTCTACTGATTTTGATGTTATGGACAAGCTTTACTTTGAAGAACTTACTTTAGAAAGAATTTTAGACATTTATGAAAAAGAGAATCCTGAAGGAATTATTGTAAGTGTTGGTGGACAAACACCAAACAATTTGGCTCTTAAACTTGCAAAAAACCGTGTAAAGATAATCGGGACTTCTCCTGAAGATATAGACAGAGCAGAAGATAGGGCAAAATTCAGTAGACTTCTAGATGAACTTGGGATAAAACAACCGGAATGGGGAAAAGTTGATAACTTAGAAAAAGCAAAAGAACTCGCTGAAAGAATAGGATACCCTGTTTTGGTAAGACCATCTTATGTTCTTTCGGGCTCTGCTATGAATGTTGCTTTAAATGAATCCCAATTGAAAGAATACTTGACAAAAGCTACTATAATCTCTAGGGAGCATCCTGTTGTTATTTCAAAATTCATAACCAATGCAAGAGAAGTTGAAGTTGATTGTGTTTCTGATGGCGAAAACGTTTTAATCGGTGCTGTAATAGAACATCTGGAAAATGCGGGTGTCCATTCAGGAGATGCAACGATGATCATACCAACCTTATCTATAAGTGAAACGATTAAAGATAAAATAAGAGATTACACGAGAAAAATTGCTAGGTCGCTGAAGATAAAAGGTCCTTTTAACATTCAATACCTAGTTAAAGATGGGGAAGTTTATGTTATAGAATGTAATTTAAGAGCTTCTAGAAGTATGCCCTTTGTTTCAAAAACAGTGGGAATAAACTTGATGGAAATCGCTGCCGATGCTATGCTTGGTGAAAAAATTGAAAATCGCGAATATTCCCCAAAATTTTTTGCTGTGAAAGTTCCACAATTTTCTTTCATGAGGTTAGATGGAGCAGATCCGGTAGTGGGTGTAGAGATGGTATCTACGGGGGAAGTTGCGGCTTTTGGGAAAAATTTTCATGAAGCTTTTACCAAAGCTTTGATAGCTAGTGGTGTAGAGTTTCCAAAAGATGGGGAAGGTGTTCTCATATGTGGTGGGGAAGATTGGAATAAAATAATAGATATAGCTAAGAAACTTGCTTCAAAAAATGTAAAAATTTATAGTATAGAAAAAGCTTCGAGGGAATTGGAGAGATTTGGAATTGAAAGTGAAACTGTGAGGAAATTCGATGAACCAAAATCGAGCCTGTTAGATTACCTTATCGATAAGAAAATTAAAATAGTGATAAGTATTCCATTTTTCGATGGAATGATAAAAAATCAATCAGAGGATGAATATCAAATAAGGAGAAAATCGGTGGAATTCAAGGCTCATGTGGTTAGTAACATTCAATTTGCTGAAGCAATAACAGATGCTTTAAACTTTTATCGTGAAAACAGGATTGAAAGTTATATAGAGTTCGAAAAATAGGAAAATTTTTGTAGCCCCGGCCAGATTCGAACTGGCGTCTCAAGCTTTCTTCCAGTTGACCAGAGGCTTGCGTGCTTGACCACTACACCACGGGGCTATAAACTTATTTAAATTTATTTTATCAATTAATTTTAAGGTTGAATGAGTTGCGACCATTCAACTAATAACTTTTTTCTCTTCAATTACTACAGAATAAGAAGGTAAGGATATGAGGATATTGGAGACACATTCAGACTGGATTGAGTACGAACCTGTGGAAAAAGAAATTCA
>JAWBTN010000047.1:0-7545 GCA_039000415.1 Candidatus Aenigmatarchaeota archaeon
AACGAATGGGTTCATTTGGTCTTTGTTTACGATAGCGTTAAAAATACTACAAAAATTTACAAAAATGGTACGTTAGTAGCAAGCAGAAGTATAATTGGTCTAATGGTACCCAACACCCAACCCATACTCTTATCTGGCGGAACTAATAGTAGTTCATGTCCATATCAAAGTGGCTATGTTAACGGCAGTTTCGATGAGGTTAAAATCTATAATAGAACTCTAAATGAAGATGAGATAAAAATGCTTTACCAGAATGAAGTAACCTACAAAACTCAAACAAACTTCTCCTGCTTTTCTAATACTCAGCAAGTAACTCCAAGCTTGTACAGAAATACTACTTTAGTAAGCAATCCGGACGTTCAGAACTTAACAGCTGGCTATTATTATTACTTATGCAACGCAAGCGAAACCCAAAACTATACTCAATCAGCAATTCTTGCTCCTTTGAAAGTAAGCCCAGGCTTCATAAGCCTAACGTTTTCACCAGAGCTAACAAAAGGAATATTCTACACTAACTTAACAGGTTCTTCCCTTAACATCCAGTTTAACGTTGACATTAACGCTTGGAACAATGCAACCTGGAATTATAATGCAACAGACAAAAAAACAGAATACTGGATAAGAAATGATGGAACTTACGAAGTAGATATTTGCCAAAAAGCAAGCTCAAACATGCTTTGCTACGATGAATGTGCCAATCCAAGCTACGAAATCTACATAGGAAACGTTTCCTGGAGCAACTCAACTTTAAACGATGAAGCAAATCCAAGCTTTTCTACTCTTTATCCATTAACTCTAGACTATTCAGAAAACAAATCTGCTTATAGCCTGGCTCCTGGCCAATACCTTTACTTAAGATTCTGGCTTTTCGTTCCTTCTTATGTTCCTTCGGGCAAGTATAATACTTCTATAATTTTCAAGGCTGTGGAGGCTGGTAACTCATGTTAGAAATAGAAGAAAAAATTTTAGAAACAATAAAGCAAAACCCAGAGGGGTTAACCATAATGGAAATCTCAAGAAAGCTTGGTATTCATAGAAATACCGTTTCTAAATATGTCTTTGCTTTAGCTAAGGCAGGAATAATAGAGCAAAGGAGAATAGGAAAAGTGGCTTTATGTTATTTTAGAAAAAAATTTTTCCAGATTTTATAAGATGGAACAAAAAGAATTAAGCAAGAAAAGCAAAATTCTTTACTTCAAATTTCTTCAACTCTTTTCTTCACTTTCTCAAAAATCTCCTCAAGCTTTCTTTCTTTCTTTATTTTTCGCTTTCTCATTGCCACAAAAATCAAGACAATCAAGATTATTAAAATTAAAGGAATTATCAAGAAGTTGAAAAGTCTTGAATAACCTATTAATGCCTTTATCTTATTATAAATCAAGCAAAAGTTTTGAAATTCTTTTTTCTCAATATATTCTTTCAAAGTATTAATGTTTAAGTTTATTTCTTGAGAAAAGAAAGGAAGGGAAGCATAAAAGCTTAGCCTGAAGGAGCTTATTTCTTCAACTTCATAACTAACAAAAGCCTCAGCTAAGCTTGTTGCTTTTTCATAAAGCGAAATAGAATAATCTAAAATGCTTGCTGCCTTTTGATAGCTTTCATTTCCATATTCTTCCAAAGCTAGCTTTCTTAAGTATTCTGCATTCTCATAAACTTTAAAAGCATCGCCTAAGTTTAAACAATCAAGGTAAGGAATTTGGTCAGCAATTTTCTTTATTCTTTCAAGTTCTTTTAGCAAAATATCCGCAGCACTCTTCCAATCTTTAGCAATTATAAGCATTATTCTTTCTTCATTACTTTTTACTGAGTTTGAAGCCATAACGCTAAGGTAAAAAACTTTATCCTCAACTTCCTTCGGAGCTTTTATTAAAACAAGAAAGTTGTAAGTTTCTTCTGGAGGAAGCGAGACGTTCTCAGGAATAATTCTTACCCATTCTAAAGGAATCCCTTCTATCAAAATTTTAACAAGTTCTTTTTGCGCCCCTAGATTTTTAACAGTAGCTATAAAGCCAGACTGGTTTCCTGAAATTACCACAACTCTTTTATCGCTAACGTTTAGCTCAAGTCTTTTTATTATTTCTGGAGGAGGCGATGGAGTTGGAGCTGGTACTGAAATACCTGGACCAGGAGGCTGAGGAGCACAATAATTAACTCTAAAAATATCGCTAGCCAAAACTTGAATTTCCTTATACTCCAAAACAGCTTGAAAAGTATAGTAGCCAAGTAGGTTAGAAGTACTAAAACTTGGGAGTCTTATAAGATTAGAAATTATGCTTAAGGTTTCTCTTGATTCCCTTACAACGTTTCTATTAGAATCTAAAATCCTGTAAGTTAAGTTTACTTCAACTTCATCTTCTGGGAAAATTTTTGTTATGTTTACTCTTGCATAAACCTCATCACCTTGGCAAACTTCCTTTTTTTCTTGCGGTACTTCAAGCTTAAGCTCAAAAATTGCGCTTGCGTTAACGTTAAGAGTTACTTTTACAGTTTTTACTTGGTTTTCTGCACTAACGTAAACATAGCCAACATAAGTTCCGTTCACGTCTTTTGGAACAGTAACAGTTAAGGTAAAATTTTGAGCTTCTCCAGAAGCTGGTAAGTAAACCTTTTCTTTTGAGAGATTGAACCAATCTCCTGGCAAGCCTGAAGATTTGTTTATGGTAGCGTTAGTTCCATAGCAAGGGTATAAAAGCCAGAGATAAATTTTTTCCTCAATCGTGGAACCTGGCTTAAGAGTTTTTTCTATCTCCAAAGGAGAGACTACTAAGGTTCCTATTCCTTTTTTTATTCTAAAAGTTGTTTCTGCATACTTATACTCGTTGTTATAGCTAAAGTTGCTTTTTATAGTGTAAATTCCTGGCGAATCAGAAGCTTTTACAGAGTAGTTTGTTATAAAATGTTTGATTTCTGCTCCTCTTACCAAAACTTGCCAAGTTTGACTTTTTATTTCTTGATTATCAGGGTTAAAAATTTTTGTCGTTAAATTTCCACTAGCTTCAAGGTTCCCTTTGTTTTCTATTGCATTTGTTATATTGACAAGCTCAGGCTCACAATAAGAATCTTTATCAGTATAAAGCGAAAGAAAAACGTTTTCTTTTAAAGCAAGGGTCGTATTCATAAAGGTTTCTGCGCTAAAGCAACTTTTAATTAAGATTAAAAAAAATAAAAGAGCGGGCAAATACTTTTCAAAACCCATAATTTAAATTTAAAGTTTCAATAAAATAAAGTATTGAGTGGAAAAATGGGGAAGAAATTGATTTTAGTTTTTGTGGTTTTAATTTTCTTTTTCGGAATAAGGGAAACCAAAACTGACACTTACCCTATGAACGTTAGCGTGGGAGGCTATTACTATATAATTATAAGCGATAGGCTTGCTGATGGTATATGGTTTACAAATTCTACCGGAGCAGAGGAAAATGTTATGTATCCCTTAATTGCAGGAACTTTTTTTAACAACGCAACACTTAACTACAACAAAACAAACAAAAAAACAGAATATTGGATTTATGTTTCCTCTCTTCAAGCTGAAGTATGTCATGGAGCAAAGTATAACTTGTGCTCAAACTTAACCTGTGTAGGCTATAACAACTTTGAAATTTTGATTGGAAACGTAAGCTGGAGTGCTTCTTGGTATAATGACGTAGAAAACCCCTCTCTTTTCAACTCAAAAAGAATGGTTTTGGGCTATGATAACGAGAACAAAACAAAACCAAACCCTGAAGGTTACATTTACTTAAGGTATTGGCTTGACGTGCCTGCGGGTTTTCCTGCTTATAATTATAGCACGATTTATCAAATTCAAGCTGTTCAGGAAGGTGGAACCTGTGTTTAAAAAATTTTTGACTTTAATATTAGCAGTAATTTTTTTAAAAGAAGCTTTAGCTACGAGAGGAATAGGAATAGCTCCTCTTGAAAATAATGTCACATTAAGTCCAGGAGAAGAGTATATTGCTTACTTGCTTTTGTTCAACCCAAGCGATAAGGATGTTAACGTGAGCTTAAAAGTTTATTGTTTGAATTGTTTTCGTGATTTTGAGTTTTTTGGGCTAAAAGGAAAAGTTAACATAACTCAAAATTTTGTTGAATTGCCGAGCAAGCTAGAAATAGAAAAAAACACTTCTGTTCAAGAAGGAAAGTTTGTTGAAATAAGGATAAAAGTTCCCTGCTTTGTTGAGGAGCAAATAATTTTTGACAACAAAACTATTCCTTGGATTGGTTTAGCTTCAAGTTTAAAAGAAGTCAATTTTAATGTAATAGCTTCTACAGGCGATATAATGCAAGTTTCGCTTGCAAGTAAGCTTAACGTTAAGGTAGAGAGCAAAGGCTTTGGTTGGGTTTTGGTAATCCCTTTAATTTTCTTGTTAGCTTTGTTTTTAATCAAAAAGTTAAGAAGAAGGTAATTTTTTCCTAAAAATTCTCTTGTAAATTCCTGTTTTCCAAACTATTCCAGCAATTATTATCAGGACAGCTACGATTATTAGGATTAAACTACCCTTGGGCATACCTCTTATCCTTAAGTTTAAACTTGAGCCTACTGCTGGGGCTGCCCCTAGAGCACCAAAACTTGACCATACAGCACTTGCTGTTATACCGCCTTTTATTTCCTTTTCGTCTAGAAGAAGAGTATAGTAAGGAATAGCAAATTCTCCTTTATAGCTTGGGTTTATTATTCTTACCAAAAAGTTTATTTCTTCCGGGGTAGAAACAACGAACTCTTTTCTAACGAATAAGGTTGGATGAACTTTAAGGTAAGAAGTTACAGGATTTTCGGGTGTTGTCATAGCCGGAATATAAACTTCTTCCGGTTCAAAATGGAAAAATTGGCTGTAATCTTCCCTTATTTTTCCTAAATACCAACCAAAAAGATAAACTTTTTCCTCGCAACTTTGGCACTCAAAAGTTAACTTTGCTTTTATATCATAATCTCCTGGATTGTATAAAACTAAACCAATAGAATAATGGGTTTGAGTATTTGTAGCTAGCTCAAGTTTTGGTGGGCCCATTCCTATGCCAACTCCTGCTAACACTTCTGGAATAGAAAAAGAAATAAAAAAGGAGAGTATAAAAGCAATAATTCTTTTCATATTCTCTTATAAATTAAATAGTTCAACTTATTTAAATCTTATTACTCTAACAAGTGCAGGTTCCGCAATTTTGGCTAACCTCTACCGCTTTGAAAAGATAAGTTGTGTTGTATCGACCACTTGGAACATTATCTGGTTGAGGGTCTATCCAATACCTTAAGTATACTCCTAAACCTGGGGGTAAATTTACAGTTATACTTTGAAATGTATCAGGAGCAGTAAAGTTAAAGAGAGGTGGGTATTGTGGATGAGTAGCATTGTTGTAAGTGGAGTTTGACCAACCAACCCCAGTTATATTTAGGAAGGAATTGCCGCATTCCGTTGTGTTTGAACAATTTAAATGATCACATGCGCAATGGCATATTGTTATATTCACTTTATTGCTACTAGAAGCGTTTATCCAATAAAGGGTTGTATTATAATAAGGAGGAGTTCCGTTATAATTTCTTGTTGCATTATTCCATACTGTCATATCCGTTATTGGGTATTGCACTCCTATTGTTGTTTTATTAGTAAAGAATATTCCTTCGGCTAGTTCGTTTGAAAGAACTATACCAATAACCTGAGAAATACTAGCATTCATTATTGTTTGGTTTGTAACTTGTGCAGAAATGTTTGGCATGTTTATTAAAATTAAGGTTATCGCCATCAAGAAGAGAAAAGTTAGAATTATAGAACTTAAACCCTTGCTTATTTTGTTAAAGTTTTTGCTAATTATTTCCATAAAATAATTTTTGATTTGCTTTATATATAAGCTTTTTTTTGCAAAGTTAATTTTATTCTAAAACAAAATTTATAAATAGAAAGTTATGGAAGAAAAAGTCAAAATTTTCCTTTTACTCTTCTTTTCTTTAATTTTTCTACTCATTTTCCTAAAACTTTCTATCTCTTCTTATTCTCAGCAAACCTTTATTCTTGATTTAGACCTTAAAACTTTTAACTTTTCCTTAAATTCTTTGAACAATTCTAAGCTATCAGAAGACTTGATTTTTTCAGGAAGTGAAAATCAAACTGTATGGATAAGACTACCAAAAAACTCAACAGTTTTTTACTCGAACATAAGCTTGGAAGGAATAATGAAACCTTTGTTAAGTACAACTGGTTTGCAAATTTACAGTTTAGATGTAGGTAACATTAACTTAACAAACGAGTATGATGAAATAGCAATCGGAACAAGCGGTCCTGCTTGTGTTAAACTCTCAAGCAGTAATGGAAACGAAATTTGGAGTTATTGTGATAATTATATTGATGCTATTTATGCTGTTTCGATAGCCAACCTTTCCCCTTCTGAAGGAGACGAAATTGTAGCTGGGGCCTCAAATGGTGACGTTTATTTGTTTAATTCTTCTGGCCTCTTGGTATGGAGTTTGAAACTAGGCAACACAATAGGGGACGTAGAGGCAGGTAATGTTATTCTCTCAAACCAATACGATGAAATTGCAGTAGCTTCTGATGATAAAGTGTACCTCTTAAATTCTTCTGGTTTTAAGCTTTGGAACTTTTCTGGTTCAAGCTCTTTTAAAGGAATAGCTATAGGCAACCTTAGTAGTGATGAAGGAAATGAAATTGTTGCAGGAGCAGGAACTAGTGATGGTAACCTTTACATTTTAAATTCTTCAGGTTCATTAAAAGTTAGTTGCTCAGTAGGAACAGGAATAAATGATGTAAGTTCAGGTAATGTTATTCTCTCAAACCAATACGATGAAATTGCAGTAGCTGGAAATAATGGAACAATATTTTTACTCGATTCTAGCTGCAACTTTTTATGGTCTTTCTCAACTCAAGGTATTGTAGATACAGTTTTAATAGCTGATGTAACTTCTGACCTAGGAAGTGAAGTAATAGCAGGAAGCTGTGATGATAGAGTTTATGTTATAAATTCTTCAGGCTCTTTGGTCTGGAGCTATTTAACTCAAAATGATGTTAGAGGAGTGGGAGCAGGGAATTTAACTTCTGACCCAGGGACAGAAGTAGCAGTAGGAACTAACCTTAATCTTCAAACAACTTATACCCTTTATATTCTAAACTTTGAATACTATCCAACAAACGTTAGTCTTGATATAGGGAATGATGGTGAAATAGAATGGTATTATTCAGGAAAGTTTAGAGGTAAAGCTTCAGTTTCTAATAATTCTGCCTTTCAAAAGTATTTATCAAACTGCGAGCCAGATTTGACAGGAAATTGTGATGTTCCTTTAGTTTTTCACTCAGATTTTGCAGGCGATTTGAACATAACTTCAGTTTACTTGGAGTTTGAATACAATCTTTCTGGAATTCTTTTCTCTTCTACTATAAACGCTTGGTCAAGAGTTATTAACATAAGAGCTAACGAAAGTGTGGGAAACCAAACGATAAACATAAGCTTTACAAGAACCCCTGCTTTGGATTTAAGAATAAACTACATAAAAGTTAACGATACAGCAACAAGATGCGATTTTAACAATATTACTTACAATGTTAC
>JAWBTN010000048.1:0-7544 GCA_039000415.1 Candidatus Aenigmatarchaeota archaeon
AAGGAGAAGTTTTCTTACAGTATTGGTATTACGAAGATATAGAAACTGCTTTTAAAAAATCTATAATTTTGGAAGATATTCATGAAATAGTTTCTTTTTTGAAGAGCAACGGAAAGCAAAAAGTTTTGAAAAGGACATATTGTTTTATAAATTTATTTTCAAAAACATTGGAAGTTTATCGCGGTTTTGACAATAGAACGAGAGAAATAGTTCGTTTTCTTGAAAGTTTGTTGAAAATTAAGTTCAAGAAACTAACCCTCACTTCTAAACAACTTCAAGAAATTTACTCCAATCATGCAACAGAGTTGAAGCAGGCTGTATTTAAACATGTTGATGGTTTCGTTTACGAAATTCTTAAAGGAAATCATTTGGAAGATAATGAAAATTATCTAGAAAAGTTAAAAAAATATCCGGAGAATTTAAGGATTATATCTTTTAAACCAAGGATAAAATTTTTAAATGAAAATAATCGGTATCAAGTTACAATAAATGGAGATAAGGGAACAATAAAGTTCTCAAGTAATGAAGTTTTCAGATGGAGACCTAGATTTGAGATCAGGCAATTAATTTTTATGTTGGCGAATAAATCAAACTTAAAATGTTTTTAATTTATATCTAATTTAGTGAATGAATGAAAATATTAGTTACCGGTGGAAAAGGATTCATAGGTTCTCATTTAATCGAAGAATTATCTAAAGAACACGAAGTCGTAGTTTTTGATATAAAGAATAGTCCAAAAGAAGATATCAGAAGATTTGAAGCTCTCTTAAAAAATTCAAGAAAAGTTAACGTTATAGTACATCTAGCAGCTTTGTGTCTTGACTCGGAATCGATTAAGAGACCTTGGGATTATTTGACAACTAATATCTTAGGCACAATAAATGTTTTAGAGGTAGCTAGAATATTGAAAATAAAGAAAGTGATAAATGCTTCCTCTGCCGCTGTAGGTTTTAAAACTCCATATGGAATTTCTAAATTACATGGAGAACAATTGTGTGAATTGTATAGTAGATTATATGGGATTAATGTTATAAGTTTAAGAATTTTCAATGTTTATGGCGAAGGAAATGATAAGGGAATAGTCAGAGAGTTTTTAAAGAGGATAAATAAGAATTTACCATTAACGATATATGATGATGGTGAATATGTAAGAGATTATATCCATGTGAAAGATGTTGTAAAGACAATCAAAGATTTTATCGAAAAAGATTACAAGTCAGGAGTTTATGAGGTCGGAACGGGAATTGGAACTTCTGTAAATGAGTTGGTTGAAATCATGAAAGAAATTACGGAAAAAGATATAAAAATTAAATATAAACCTCGTCCTTATGAAATAATAAAATATTCTGTTTCAACAAGACCATGTGTTAAAAATCCAATAAAATTAAGAGATGGTTTGAGGGAATTATGGGAAAAAAGTTTATAAAGAAAAAACTTTACTACTGTACGCCTTACATCATTCTTTTATTTATGATGTTTTTTTACACAGCAATCTTAAGCATAATCTCAATAGATTATTACAACAGGTTCTTTTTTTCTGCATTTGATTTAGGAATATTTGATCAAGGTATATGGCTCTTGAGCAATGGTGAAGAACCTTTTGTAACGGTTAGAGGCCTACATTTGTTTGGAGACCATATTCAATTCACAACAATATTTTTTGCCCCACTTTATTGGTTGTGGGATGATGCTAGAGTGTTATTAATTGCTCAGAGTTTTGTACTTTCGTTGGGTGCTCTACCCCTATTTTTAATTGGTAAAGAACAATTAAAAAGTAAATTTTTACCTTTACTTTTTGTTTTTGCTTATTTTTTGTATCCTGCCTTGCACTATCTTAACTTAGAGAATTTTCATCCAGTTGTTTTAGCTGTACCTTTTTTATTTTTTGCTTTCTATTTTCTTACAAAAAGAAAATTTTTCTATTATTTTATTTTCGTTTTTCTTCTTTTATTGACAAGAGAAGAGTTGGTATTATCCATACTTTCACTCGGCTTGTATGCTTTATTTTTTTGTGACAAAAAAATAGGTATTATAACAATTATTTCGGGGTTGGTTTGGTTATTCATCATCTTTAATGTTATTTTCCCCTATTATTTAGGAAACTATCCACATCCAAATATTAAAAGAGGTGGAGATTTTGTAGAAAGAACTAAAAATTTTTTGTTAAATCCTATTGAAATTTTAACTCTTAACACGAAAGAAAATCGCCAATATATTTTCGAACTTCTATTTCCTATTGGCTTTTTCCCAATTTTATACCCCAAAACATCATTTCTTGTATTACCTGCAATTATGCTGAATTTGATGACTACTTGGCCTTATGCTCATTCAATTCGATACCATTACACCTATGCTATAATACCATTTATGTTCATCTCGCTCGTTTATTTTTTCTCATTTCTCAAAATATTTTTGAGAAAGAAGAAATTTTTATTCAAAATTTTTCTAACAATTTTATTAATTTTTTCATTAATTGGAAATATTTTGATTGGGCCAGCGGTTACTTCGATAAAAAGCTGTGCAATAATTGAAATTATGAAAAAGTTTAGTGAGTTTAATGAACAGGAAAAAGCAAGATACATGGCAATTTCAATTATCCCAAAAAACGCAACTGTTTCAGCAACTTATTTGTTTGTCCCTCATCTTTCTCATAGAAAAATCATCTATATGTTTCCAAACCCATTCAAGGAAGTTTATTGGGGTTTAGAATTGGGAAATTTCACACCACCACCACCACTCAAAGATGTTGACTACATTTTGCTCGACGATACACCAAATGAATTTGAGAAAGAAGAAATTATTAATAAACTGTTAGAAAATGGTACTTATTCTAAAATTTTAGAGAAAGAAAACATTTACGTTTTAAAGAAAATGCAATGAAGTGAGCTGGTTTGAAAAAAAAACTAAATTATCATTTTGTAAGAATGAATATCACATATTTTCCCAATATTGTATGTTGAAAATTATTTACCAAGTAATTTTCAAATTCTTGATCTAATGGTTCTTCATTTTTTTCAATGAAAAATTTGACGTTTTCTTTTTCCACTATTTTTTTGAAAGTTTCGATATCTCTTGCATAATAAATTTTTCTTCCTTGTAAATAAAATTTTAGTTGAAAATTTTGTGGGTGTTCATTAAAAGATATTATTATGTCTCCAGGATTTTGAGCTAAAAAAATTATTAATTCTGACACATTCGAATTACCTTCATATATCTTTTTGATCGTTGGATATGAGTAGTACAAAAAAGAAAACATAAAAATAAACAAAATTAAATAGAAAACTTTTCTTTTCACACATTTTTCTAAAGTTTCAAAGAAAGAAGCTGTGGCTAAGAAAATACCGGGAAGGATGAAAAGTATCAAAAAATCATGAATCCAGTACAAATTACTGAAAACAAAAAGATAAGATAAAAATGAAGCAAGAACTAGAAGAAACAAACCATCCCAATTGTAGAATGTTTTTTTGATAATTGTTTTACCAACGAATATGAGTAATACTACAAATAACAAAGGAGTATAGAAATATGAAATATCCCTATAGAGATGATTCAAAAGTCCAACCAAGCTTATGTTGTATCCCCAAGAAGCTTCGTTCAAGTTTGCTCTGAAAAGAAATATGAAATATAAGTCAGATAATCCTTTAATTCCGCTAACAAGCCAAATATGTAAAACATTTATTGAAAAAGTTATGAAAGACAACAAAATTAATATCATTAAACAATTCTTTCTCCTTTCTTTGTGCTTAGGCCTGTGGAGAATAAAATAATGAATTAAAATCACAGGAACGATGAAGTTTATACTCCATTCAATAAAGGCTCCAAGAGAAAATGTAATGAATAAAAGATAAAGATGTAGAGATTTACTGTGTTTAAGCCAAAGAATATAAAAATACAAAGTTGCAAAAATAAAGAAAATAATTAAAGCATCTGGAGATATAAAGTTTCTCATGTAGAAAAACATAGGAGAAAAAACTAGAAAAAAACAAGTTATGAGTGCAATCTTTCTATTGAAAATATTTTTAACGATGAGATATAAAAATAAAACAGATCCAAGGTTTGCAATAATTTGAATTATTCTTGCTGACCATTCACTAACTCCAAACACACGGAAGCTTAATGATAGCAGCAATGCAGTACCAATAGGCCTGTGGACGTAATTTTCATATACTTCTTTTCCTGTTTCTAATCCACCTGTATTCCAGAGCTGAGCAAGCTTTGTTTTGAGATAACCAAATTTAATGTAATTAATGGCGTATTCACTGTATTGTCCTGCGATAAATCCTGGGTGAGCATCACTTAACGGGCTACCAATATCGAATGAAGAATAAATGAGAAAAATAACGATGAGTATCGAAAAAAACATGAGATAAATTCCATCATTTTCCATTATTCTTGTTTGGTTTTATGAAAAAATAATTTTATTTTTTCCCAATACTCTTTTTAAAATAGAAAGCTCTATGAAAGAAAAATTTTCAATAATGATTCCAGTGTACAATGAGGAAAAAATTATAGTTAAAAATACAAAAAAACTGATTAAATTTCTTGACACCCTACATAAACCGTACGAGATACTTATATGTGATAATGGCTCGACAGACAAAACGAAAAATTTGGGAAAAAAATTGGAACTTCAATTTCCAAACAAAGTAAAATTCTTAACTATACCTGAAAGCAAGAGTGTGGGTTTTGCTTTTAAAAAAATGGTAACTGTAGCATCTTCTGATAAGTTAATTTCTTTAGACATGGATTTAACTTTAGACTTTGAGAATTTCATCTTGAAATGTTTGAAACTGTTGGACGATAATAGTATGGTTATAGGTTCAAAAATAGATACACAAAAAAGACCTCTTATAAGGAAAATGTTGAGTATTATTGGTATATTTCTAATAAAAATACTCTTAGGTTTAGAATTTTCAGACTATTCAATTGGAGCAAAGGGTTATAGAAAAAGGTATCTAATGGATAAATTAGAGGTTATTGATAGATCTACATTCTATGTAATTAAATTAATATTTTTTTTCAAACAAGAAGGTTTGAAGATAGTTGAAATTCCAGTTAAAGTTTATGATGTGAGAAAAAGTAGGTTCAATTTCTTCAAAGATGCTGTGTACCGTTTTATGAATCTTTTGAATTTTTGGTTTCGAGAAAGAATAATAAAGGCTATCAACAATACTCCAAGATAGCTCGAAATTTTTCCCAAGAAATCCACAAAACTTTCACCATAATAAATTCTCACATCTTTTTGATTAGGAATAACAAGCATGAAAGATGGGGATACTAAATAAATTTTTCTTGCCCCCTCAACTTTCCAATTCGGATAATAAGAAATGCTGATTATGTGAGGTTTGCCAATACAATCTGTGCTAAACTTTATCTCTTCAATGTCTATCTCTTCTTGTATGTTGCATGTATTATTCAAAGGAACTTTTGGTATTTCTGGAAGCGAACTTGAAAACAAAGAAAATTCTGATTTATCATCTGTAAAAACTAAAGGTACATCAAGTAGTTCTTCTCTCTTAAACCATTCATAAGCCACGACTTTCCAATTTTTACTTTCAAAAACTACAGGTTGATACTTTGGTACTGTCACATATTTATTTGGATTTATCTTCAATTTGTATATTTCATAAGGCTCAAAAGTTGCCACATGTGCGTATAACTCATTCATTTTAAGATCATTTTTTACGCTATCCGTTCTAACTATAATATATTCAACATTAAACATGGCCAAATGTTTAGCTGCTTTTGTTGAATTATAGCTAGTGCAGGGAGACCATTGAGGATAAGGACAAGGTGCAGTTTCTGATATTTCTGTTTGGAAATAAAATATAAAAGGTGAAGAAATACTTGATTGCATGTACAATCCTTCATATGTTGATCTTCCCGAGAAAAGAGGTAAAGATTCAAACGCTCTCGGTGAACCAGCTGAGTCATGTAAGTTAGAATGTTCAAAAATTACTCTTGGATCTTTGTAAGATCCTCTTAAATACTCATTAATATCTCGGAAAACATTCCACAAAGGTTTATTTTCAAATCCCTCATAATTCCATTTTATCCAAAAATGAATGTATGTCACATTTTTGTTTACCCAAACTATAGTGATGAGTAAAACAACAATTGACATCAACCAAGATATTCTAATTTTTCTTATCATTTCTCCAACAGCATATCCTGCTATCAAAGTTATAAAAACTTGAATAAATGGCAGAAATCTTATATCAACAACGCCCAGGGTTGGAGACAAAAAATAAAATATACACGAAACTACAATTGAGAATAAAAAGAAGAGAATTCTTTTATCCTTATTTTTAATACCTTTTACTATTCCTACACATGCTAATAAAACAAATGGCAACAAAATATCTGGCAGTATTTCTTTTCTTACATCAAAATAAATCCATCTGAAATTATAAGGTGTAGTATACTCCAAGTTAAGGGCAAACGGAACTAACCAGAAACCTATTAAAAGAAAGGCCAAGATGTAGACTTTGAAAAGATAAGAGAAATTTTCGAATATTTTTTTCATTTTTTTATTGATTAAAAAGAAAGCAGAAGATGTAATACTGAATAATGTTGTGTAAATATGTGTGAATGTTATAACAGCAAAAACAATCGAGTTTTTTATCAAGTTTTTTTGTTTATCTATGCTCGAATAAAGTAAACCAAAAAACAACATCGTTAATGACAAACTAAAGCTATATGAAAATTCACCCGCCAATGTACTGGGTATATTTCCTCCCCACATTGAGTTACCTTCATTGAATAGAAAAGCTAATGTAAAAATAGCAGCAATTGTTGGTGTTGGGAATTTGAAGCCCATGAGTTTTAAAGAAAAAAATGTTGTTAAAGGCAAGAGAAATGTACCAAGAACAGTAACCAACTTAAAAGCAATTTCCAGTGGAATCAAGTAGCTCACCAAAACACTCACAATAAACAGAAAAGGAAAATAAAATTGGAATATGGGGAATCCAGCATACCAACCTGGGCACCACCCAACTATTTTCAATTTTGGTAGGAGATAATGTTTAAGGAAATAAGCTGGATAGTAGTGTGATGCTGTGTCCCCACCAGCAACTATTGTTTTCAAAAATAAGTATTCTGGCTTAAAATAGCTAATTAAAAATAGAAATATAGAAAAAAACACGAAAAAATTGACCAAATTTTCTAAATTCCTTATTAAAAAGAATTTTAGGTTAAATCTCATAAAAATAATTTTTAATCAACTTAAATAAAATATCGTTCCTAATTTTCCCAAGTTTACCTATCCTCGGATTACATGTTTTTTATTACAATCCTTTTCTTACCTCTTATACCTCTTTTTCTTGTTAAAATCTTTATAAGACCAATATCTACTAGATGCTTTAGGAAATCTCTGAACCTCCTTTCTCCTACAGGATATTCTATTCTGTTAGAGTAGATGAAATACAATTCATCTGTGAAAATTTTTTTCTCTTCATCTACAATCTGTAGTATTATTTTTTCATCCAAATTCAATTTTTCCTTCAAGATTTCAGGTTTAATTGGATTCACGCTTGATAATACTG
>JAWBTN010000049.1:0-7407 GCA_039000415.1 Candidatus Aenigmatarchaeota archaeon
CCAGTGATGCTGGAATTCCAAGGAGTTGGATTTGTAATGCTGAAGTTTCACCTAGTGTTGATGAAGTTAGGTTTTTCCTTTCAGAAGAAACTAAGATGGATTTGAACAAATATTTGAAAAATTTCAAACTTCAAGACTTGCCTGTAATAAACGTAACCAATTCAACTTGTGTTGATTACGATGTTGATGAAACTTCGGTACTTTCAGGAAAGAATGATGAAGAATTCAAAGTTGGTTGTTATGGTAGTAAGATAAACATAAGTCTTGATGAAAATTTGGTGAGTTCATCGAATGAGGTTTACGAAGGAATAGAACAAAACAGGTTTTGGTACATGTACAGGATATTCAGGGAATGGGCTCCAGTCGCTACGCAAATATTAGTCGGCGGTACGTGTAGTTGTTTATCGAAAATTTGCTCTTGTGGTAATTCTGATTATTCTGGTGGCTGTATGCCATGTGCTTCTACTTGCCCTGGATTTCAAAACTGTTTGGAAAATGTGGTTGAAAATGCTAGGAAAGTTCTACAAAATTCTTTTGATGAATATGTTAGATGCAACGCAAGGTTGATAGGTTGTTACCATGAGCTTGAACCTTGCACCGGAGTTTTTGAATGCATCGATTGGGAAAACGCACCAGCTTGCAATAATTGCTTAAGAGAAAATGCTGGTGAGCTGTGTTCTAAGCGCATTATCATGGAAAGACCAACTGTACAAGCTAAGCCCACTTTCTCAACAAGTTTTTCCAAAAACAAGCTAAGCTCAATTTATTTCTCCGATTCATGTTCATCTAAAAAATGTAAACTTTGGTATGAAACTAAGGGCTCTATGGAAGCTGTATTTTCATGTACGGATGAAAAATACTTACTCTCTGTTTCAGGGGACAGACATTTGATGTTCAGCGTTCATGCAATGGCAAAACTGAGGGCGATAAGATGTTATTATGAAAGACCTTGTGTCGAATCTGATAGCAACTGCGTATGTCCTCCTGGTTCTTGGTGTACTGAATGTGAATGATCATCTTTCTAGTATGAAAGTTTTTTTATGTAAAGGTATTTCTCTTACATGTTGGATGAGCATTTCTCTCTTATCACCAACACCAACAATTCCATCCTCTTCCAACATCTTCTTAACCCTTTCAAGCTTCCTGGATTTTTCAGCGTAAACTGTTAGCAATTTTTCTCCTTTTAAGACTTTATCGTTAAGTTTTTTGTAAAGTATCAAACCAGCTCCTTTATCTTTAGGTGCACCAGCAGCTCTTGCTAATTCATTTATCAAAGCATTGTTCAACCATAAAACAATTCCACTTTTTTCTGAGATCAAATCGAACTTATGTGAACCGACTTCTATTTCTTCAGGTCTTACTTTTTCATTTCCGCCTTGGGCAGCTATTATCTCCCTCATCTTCTTCTCAGCTTTGCCCGATTTCAAGATCTGGACAGCTAAATCGTAGCCATTTTTCTTCCCAACCATTTCAAGAAGAATTCCTGCGATGTGGGCGGCTTTATCTATGAGATCTTGAACTTTCCTTCCCATCAAAACTTCAAGAGCTTCTTTTGCTTCGAGTGAAGGCCCAACGGCATAACCCAAAGGTTGCTCACCATCTGTTATAGCACACTGTGTTTTAATACCGAGCCTCTCACCAAGTTCGATGAACTCTTTTGCTAACAAATTCGCATCACCTATAGTTTTAACTTTAGCTCCTCTTCCAGTTGGTATGTCTACTACCAAGAACTTAGCACCCACAGCTTTTTTCTTGGCCATTATCGAAGGTAAGAGTAAAGGATCTATTGTTAAAGGATATTCAGCTTGGATGAAAATATCGTCTGCTGGAGCCAGATGTAAAGCACCACCCCAAGCTATGCATCCATTGGTTTTTTCAACAACTTTTTCCATTTCTTCTGTTGTTAGGCTTACGTTCATGAGACATTCGGCTCTATCCGCGGTTCCCGCTGCTCCGGTTATCGCTCTAGAAGAAGTTTTTGGTATGGCTAAGCCCGCAGCAGCTACTATCGGCACGACTAGAAGAGTTGTTTTATCTCCGGGAATACCTCCGATGCTATGTTTATCAACTATCACCTTCTTTTTCAAATTAAGTTTCTTACCAGTTTCAACCATCGCTAAAGATAAATACGCAGCCTCATCCAAATCCAAGCCTTTAGTCTCCAGAGCTACTACGAAAGAAGCTATTTCACCTTCGCTTAAATTTCCCTCAACAACATCTTTAACTATTTCAAGAATTTCTTCATAGTTTAATTTTTTGCCTTTTAGCTTGTTCTTTATGTGTTGTAGGGATGAGGGAAACTTTGCGACATCAACTTCCACTTCAGTTCGTTCTTTCAAACCTAGAATTTTAGCAACGTTTTCCGTTACGCCTATTTCATTTTCTTTCACTATTTCCGTTGTAACGTTTGTTATCGCAGTTAACTTTTTATCCCCAAATTTAACTACAACCCTCGAAAGCCCTCTTATTCCAAGATCTTCTGCATCTTCCTTGTTGATTATCACTATAGGTTTTCCACCAGTCTCCAATTTTAAAAACTTAACTTTCAGTTTCATTTCATCACACATTTTCCGTTTTCACATACACAATATAAATTTGGTTTCGGAGATGGAATTTTTGGACATATCACATGTTTAGGACATTCTTGCTCGACGAAAACTTTCTTATTCACACATTCCCATTTCGCCCCAGCTTCTTCTGTACAGCAATTAGTTATCTTCCATTCACACTCATTATCTAAAATACAAAAGTTCTTAGTCAATTTACTGAAAAATATGATTAAGAAAGCTGCTCCAAAAAATAGGATTAAAGTTAAAATTTGTCTCATTTCCATTCCTCCAAAGCAATCTTCAGTTCTTCATGAGTTTTGGCATACTCTTCCAAACTAACTCCATCGACCACAGCTTCAACAGCTTGTCTCATCGCTATAGCCCCACTCCTCGTACCGAGTCTATGCCCGTGGATTCCACCACCAGCTTGTATCACAACATCTTTTCCAAAAATTTCGAATATCTTTGGGATATCAACAGGAGAAATACCACCGGATGCAACTGGCATCACGACTTTAAATTTCCACATCTTCTCTTTCAAAACTTTACAATTTTCCACAACTTCTTCCTTTCCTTCGAACATTTTACCGAAAGCTGCACCTACATGAAACTGATCTATGCCAATCATCCTAACAAGTTTTGCCAAAACTTTCATGGAAATTCCGTGTTTTGGATTTTTCGTTATCGCAGCATGACCAGCCCTGTGTCCATGTATAACCAAATCGTAATCTTTATTCCTCAAAGTTTGTAAAGCAGACCATCCAACCATGATAACATCAACCATAATATATTCATTTCCCATTTCTTCAACAAGTTTTGATCTTTTCACCATTTCTTCTGTTTCTGCGGTGACGTTTATCATATAAACTTTCTTTTCTCCTGTTTCTCTTTCAGCCTTCTCTTTCATCTTTAAAGTTTTTTCCAATCTATTTTCAAATTTATTGAATTTTTGTCCACTCAAGTTTTCATCATCTTTAACTATATCACAACCACCGACCCAAGCTTCGTAAGCAACTTTTGCATGTTCTTCAGTTTTAAGACCAATTTTAGGCTTGATGATAGTGCCTATCAACGGCCTATCTTTCACTTTAAATATTTTCCTTATCCCATCGATTCCATACTTAGGGCCTTTAAAACTTCTCAGAATTTTCTCAGGGAAATTCACGTCCAAAAGCCTCAAATTTTTCAAATGTTTCATACCGAAAATATTTCCGGCTATACTGCTCAAGATGTTCGGCAAATTGCCGGGCTCGAAAAGTTCAACAGGATAAGCAACTTTCACGAAATTTCCATTGATTTGAAAAACTTTGGCTGAAAGTTTTTTGATGTGAGGTTTTGTCGCGATTTCAGTCCAAGTTCCAGTACTACTCTCAGCAGCCAGAGCACCAGCAGCTTTTTTCAACTTTACTCCTCTAACCGCCTCAACCCAGAATTCACATACCAAATCATCTTTATCCGGCAAATATTCCAAATCAAGATAGTCTTCGTATCTCATCTTATCATCTTAATTATTTTTTCTGGTTTGAAAATTCCTATATCTGTTATAACAGCCGTTACGCAATCCCAGGGAACTAGATCGAAAGCAGGGTTCCTAACTTTAACCCCCTTTATCTTCTTAGGTAGAACTTCATCAGCCGGTCTTTCTTCAAGTACGAATTTTTTCCTAGAATCGAACTTGAAATGGCTACCTACAACGTAAAAAGGCTTACCATGTCTCTTAGCTTCTTCAGCTATCAACCAACTCCCAACTTTATTCACAAAACCTTCTTTTCTTATAGCATCACTCCCAACTATAACCAAATCAGCATGATTAATCAAATGACCAACTGCTATGTCTTCTGCGATTGTAACAGGAATTTTCATCTTAGCCAACTCTCTAGCCGTTTTTATACCTTGCTTTAAAGGTCTCGTTATAGTGGCTAAGACAGAAATTTTCTTACCGCGCTTGAAAGCTTCTTTTATGACCGCTAAAGCTTCACCGGAATGGCAATGGGTTAATATTTTTTGCCCATCTTCTACGACTTTTTGACCTATTTCAGCTATCTTTTGAGTAGCTTCTTGCAATTCCTTTATCAATCTATCTATAGTTTGTATCTTCTTCTCTTTTTTCACGATTTCCAAACAATTGTGAAGTACTACAGCAGTTGGCCTCGCTCTTTCTAGTATCATCGCCGCGACTTCGAACTTTAAGCCAAAACCATACTTTTTACAAAATCTTCTCAAGTAGTTCAAAGAATAAATAGCTATTTCTTTTGCACCCTGAACTTTAACGGACTTTATCCTTTCAGCAACCAAAGCAGGACTTTCCATATTTATTCAAATTATCTTCCAAAATTAAAAATGTGAATCTGGAAAAAAAGAGGAAAGAGATGATAGAGTTTTTGGAGAAGTGTGGCTACGTAAAGTATCCTGCAGTGAAAAGAGCGATGTTGAAAGTTAAGAGAGAAGATTTCGTTTTACCTGAATGTAGAGAAATCGCTTATTCCAACACACCTTTGCCGATTCCAGGAGGTGTAACTATATCAGCGGAACACATGCATGCAATCTTCCTTTCAGCCTTGAATCTTAAAGCTGGTGATAAAGTGCTTGAAATAGGTGCAGGTTCAGGCATCTTGTTAGCTTACATGAAAGAAATTGTGGGAGAAAAAGGAGAGGTTTATGGTGTTGAGATAATTCCAGAAACTTATGAGTTTGCTAAGCAGAACTTGAAAAAAACTGGATATTGGAATAAAGTCAAACTTTTTTTAAGAGACGGTTCTAAAGGATTGCCGGAATTTGCACCTTTCGATAAAATAGTTTCCAGTGCTGCTCCTAGGGAAAGAATACCGAAAGCTTGGATAGATCAACTCAAGCCTGGAGGTATATTAATCACACCCCTTGGACCACCTTATGAACAAGATCTGATTTACCTGGAAAAAAAGAAAGGAGGAGGGATGATGAAGAAGAATCTTGGACCAGTGATTTTCACCGAGCTTGTAGAGAAATGATTTTGAAAAGAGTTCATAAGCGTAGCGATCTTTTTATTTCTTCCGTCCATTTCTTAACATCTTCTTCTCTTTTTGGAATAGGATTTTTCATGTAATTTCCCATGTTTGGTATTATATTTCTTATCCCACCACTTGGATCTTCCACATCCCCAAACTTTCTGAAAATTACGTGATAATGAAGGTGAGGAACAGTTTGTCCTGCTAATTCACCTTGATTTAAACCGAAGTTATAATCTTTTAACCCAGTTTTTCTCTCGATGAGTTCAACCAAATAAACTTTCAATTTATGTAATTCTAGAACTTCACATTCTTTCAATTCCTTTTCCCTGGTAACATGTCGATTAGGAATTATTAGTAAATGGTAATCACTCACCGGCCAAAGTGAAAATAGAGCAGAAGCATGTTTTCCCCTGTACAAAATCCTTTCTTCTGGCAAATTACAAAACGGACAACTCATCGAATTTAATTGAAAAAGGAAATATTTAAAAGAGAGTGTGGGGTCGAGGGGATTTGAACCCCCACATACAGGTTTCTTCATCTCCATCAGAGCTCCATCGACTGGAGCCTGCTGTCCTACCTGGTTAGACGACGACCCCTAATTTTTATAATTTTTCATGTTTTATTAAATTATTGAAATTTAAAAGTTGGGATAATGAACGGGTTAACACTTCCAAATCATCTAGGAATAATATTAGACGGAAATAGGAGATGGGCGATAGCCCATGGGCTGAAACCTTGGGAAGGTCATAGATATGGGGCGAAGAAATTCGAGGAATTCTTGAAATGGTGTGCAGAGCTTGGGATACCACAAGTTTCTGCTTATGTTTTATCTACAGAGAATCTTGACAGACCAAAGAAAGAGTTGGATGAACTTTTCAGATTGCTTCATCGCTACCTAGAGAAATGGAGTAAGGATGAGAGCTTATTCGAAAAATATGAAATAAAAGTGAGGTTTATAGGTGATTTGAGTAGATTACCTCCAAGGCTTGTTAAGTTGATGGGTATAATAATGAGGAAAACAGCCAAATATCAGAAAAAGATTTTGAACGTGATGATAGCTTATGGAAGTAAATTCGAGTTGACCCATGCCATGAAGAAAATTTTAGAAAAGGCGATTAAAGTTGGTAGAATAGAAATTACGGAAAAAGATATAGAAGCTAACCTCCTAGTTCCTGTTCCGATAGATTGTTTAATCCGTACTGGAGGGGAGAAAAGACTTTCAAATTTTCTTTTATGGCAAGCGGCTTACGCTGAGCTGATATTCATCGATAAATTTTGGCCAGATTTCTCAAAAGAGGATTTAATTCGGTGCATCGAAGAATTTAACAGAAGGCAGAGAAGATTTGGTAGGTAATTCTGGAATGAAGGATTTTGATGTTGTGATAATTGGTGGAGGTCCTGCTGGTTGTAGGACTGGTGAAAAAATTGCTAAGAAGGGATACGAAGTTTTAATCTTGGAAGAACATCCAAAAATAGGAGAGCCTGTTCAGTGCACGGGTTTGGTTAGTAAAAAGATAGGAAAGATTCCAAAAAAGTTGATATCGAATAGGATTAAGAGAGCTAGATTCTTTTGTGGAAAAGAGTATTTCGAAGTTGAATCGAAAGAAGATATGTTAGTTATCGATAGGAAAGGCTACGATGCTTGGTTAGCTGAAAGGGCTGAAGATGCTGGATGTAAAATAATGACATCTTCAAGATTTCTCGATTTTAAGAATAGCTTTGTTATCACGAACAAAAGCAAGTTTAAAACCAAGCTTCTGGTAGGAGCAGATGGTCCGAACTCAAGCGTAGCCAAAGTAAATGGGATAAAACTTCCAGAGAAGATATTATTAGCTTTACAAGTCAAGGTTGAGTCAAGTTTTGATGAGAAT
>JAWBTN010000005.1:0-18604 GCA_039000415.1 Candidatus Aenigmatarchaeota archaeon
TGGAAAATTAATTTAACCCATTCTACAAACTTTCTATCTTTGGCTGTTAGTTTATAGCAAAAATATCTTCCATATTTATAATTATCAATCTTTATGCTTCCGTCTCCAAGTAAGCTTCCTTCTATAATTTCAAACACGTCTATGTTCATGTCAATTCTTACAATTTCAAACTTATATAAAATTTTCTAACCACTTTTTCAGTAAATTTTTATGAAAAAATTCATCGCTTGCTGCGCTGCTTGTGGCGACGACTTCCGCGCTTGCTTGCTCCCCTCCCGCTACCATGATGAGGCTCAGTTCTCCTGAAATCAAAAACGAGCAAATTCCTATCGTAATTCAAAAATTTTTCCATCAGCTTCTTATCTTTTGAAAATTCAACTAGACCTCTTGCTATAGCCATCCTTACGGCTTCAGTTTGGCCTGTCGTGCCACCACCTTTAACGTTAACGTAAAAATCCAGTTTTGCGCCCAGATCTTCTGCCAATAGCAACGGTTCTTTTATCCTTAACCTCAAAAACTCATTTCCCCAGATCTCAAGTGGTTTTGAATTTATTATAACTTTACCCGTACCTGGAACTACTTTAGCCCTAGCTACGGCTTTCTTCCTTTTTCCTACCGTGAAGATGGGTTTTTGTTTCTCTTTCTTCATGTTCTGAATCTGAATTTCTCTTTCTTTCTTTTTAAATCTTTTCTATCAACTCAGCCTTAAGTTTGGGCTTGAAAAAGAACTTTTTCTTCAGGTTGATGAAAAATTTGGAAAAGAAAGTTGGTTTCTTTTCACGGAGAGATTCACCAGTAAGCTCTTCTGCTAATTTCTTGAAAGCAACGCTTGAAGGTGTGTAGGGGTTGAACAAAACTACAGGCTTTCCTAAAGAGAGTGCAAAGCTTACTTCTTCGTCGTAAGGAATTTCCGCTATAACTGGAAGGTTTGTAATCCTCTCTACATCTCTTTTACTCAATTCATGAGAGTATCCTTTGACCATGTTCAAAACGATGCCCAAAGAACTCAACTGTAAACTTTTCACTATTTTTTCACATTTCATCACATCCACGATAGAATTCAAATGAGGAGTAGCGACGAAAATTATTTCTTGAGCCGATTTCAAAACACTTAGCGCCTCCCTCCCCAGTCCTGGTGCAGAATCCAACAACACAAAGTCAGCTTGTATTCTTTCGACGATTTCTTTCAATCTTTCAGGGTTAACATCTACAAGATCTTCAACTTTTAAACTCGCTGGTAATATTCCTATACCTTCTTTGAAGAAAATCGCTTCTTCTAGAGAGCTCTTTCCAGCTAGCACATCATTCAAGCTTCTTGGATAAAAGTGGAAATCGAATAAAAATCCAAGATGCGATGTTGTTAGGTTACAATCTACTACGGTAACGCTTTTCCCAAGTTTGCTTATGGCTATAGCCAAGTTTGCTGTTAAAGTAGTTTTACCAACACCACCTTTACCCGAAACTATCCCGATTATCCTTGCCATAATTATTACTTCACCAAACTCTCATAAATTGATAAAGTTTTTTCAGCGGTCAAGTCAAAATTGAATTTTTCTAGCACAAGCTTCCTACCATTCTTTCCCCATTTTTTTGCTTGCTGTTGATTGGAGAGAACTTCTTTTATTCCCCATGCTATATCTTCTGGAATATTCCCGTTCACATGTACACCAGTTCTTTTTTCCCCAGATGGGACAACTTGTTCTTTCAGTCCGGAAACACCAGAGGCACCAACAACGACAGGCTTTTCCATCGCCATGGCTTCGGACGCCACTATACCAAAAGGTTCGTTTATGCTCGGAAAAACACAGACATCAGCTAAAGCGAAATGAGAAACTTTTTCCTTATCATTCAACCATCTGTTAACGATTATCACACTCTCTTCTAAACCAAGAGATCTGACAAAATTCTTCAGATTTTCATTATCACCAATCCCAACCATCAAAAGCTTAGTTCTTGGAAATTCTTTCAAAACCAGCTGAAAAGCTTTTACTAAATTGTAAATACCTTTGAACCAAACCAACCTTCCTATGAAGAACACCACTTTCTCTTCGTTTATTCCATACTCACTCTTCAACCTTTCCACCAATTCGAAATCAACTTTTTTCGGATTCATGATCTCAGGGTCTGTGCCATTGTAGCAAACTGAAATCTTTTCCTTCTCATAACCTATCATAGAAACGAAATCTCTCATGGATTCAGAAACGGTCACGACTTTATCAGCTTCGGAAGCCATTTCCCTTTCCAATTTTTTCAAGGTATCAGAGCCTGGAGAACTCCTCACTTCTTCTACAGAATGTAAGTGAAAAACAACTGGTATTCTTTCTTTCTTCAAGATTAATCCAGAAAAAGCGGAAAGCCAATCATGTACTGCCACTACATCAAACTTTTCTTTTTCATGAATTTCTAGGAATTTTTTGGCCGAGAGTAAGTTGTAAGAGTATATGTCTGAAAAAAGTTTTATGTTCTCCCCCCAACTCAATATATCTTGATTTGCGAAAATCGAAATTGACTTTGAAGTTTCAGGTAGCGAAAATCTGTAGATTTTAATGTTATCCACTTCTTCAAATTCTCTGGAACCGAAGTTGATGGTGAAAACAGAAACTTCGTTGCCTTTATCCACAAACCTTTTGGTGAGATTTTGAGAATAAACACCCAATCCCCCAACAAGGAAGGGAGGATATTCCCAAGAAAAAAAAGCTATCTTCATATTTATTTTTTTAACGCAGGAAGATATAATTTTGTTAAATATTCTTCAGCAACTTTATCCATATCAAAATCTGTGTTGAAAGCGTTCCACATCATTCTTTCCCATTCTTTCTTCTTCTCGTAAAAAATTTCAGATATAACCTTGAGCTTTTCAAAAAAAGCTTCTTGCCCGTATCTATTTTTTTCGACTTTAAAACCATTTTTGAAATCTTCTATTTTTTCGACCATGCCACCGGTATCGGTTCCAAGAGTTAAAGTTCCGTTAACAGCAGCCATCATGTAGCCAGTACCACAAGGTTCCTTTTCTGGTAAAGAAGGATAAAGTAGAAGGTCACCTCCCCAGTACATCTTCTTAGCAAGTTCTTCGTTGAAACCATAGACGAAAACAAAGTTTTCTTCCAATTCTTCATCCCACTTCCTACACATTTCAATCCATTTCCTACCAATAGGATCACCTAGTGCAGCCCTTCCAAGGATTATGATCTGCGCACCTATACCACCTTCACTCCTATCTTTAACGATCAAATCACAATAAGGTAGAAAAACGTCGAAACCTTTTTGGTCTGCAAACCTTCTGGGTATGATGATAGTTAACTTTTCTTCCGAAAGTTTTTCCCCTTTCATCCTTTCTATTTCTTTCAACAGCTCCAATTTCGCTTTCTTCTTTTTCTTCACCAATTCTCTTGAATTTTTAACATCCTTGAATTCTTGCATCCTCCAGTAATCCACATCTATGCCATTAGTTATGCCGAATAGTTTTTTCTCCTTGAAAATTTCGGATAAACCTTCATTTCCCCTCAAAAGACTTTCAGCGTAGTCAGGGCTCACAGTGTTACACATTTCAGAAAGGAGTAAAGCAGTGTAAGTTAAATTTATCTTACCTTCATGTATTACTTTTTCCCTCCATTCTTCCCCAATTCCCAATTCCCAAAATCTCTCACCATCGAAAATCTGTTGGTAAGCTTTACCTGCATTGTGGATCGTGTAGACAAACTTGATTTTCTTAAGATTTTGATCTTCGAAATATCTCGCTTCTGCCCTGAAGAAAATAGGTATTAAACCTGGGTGGGCATCGTTTATATGGATCAAGTCAACACCACCCAAAAATTTGACTAACTCTAAAGTACCCCTGGCGAAGAATACCGCTCTTTCAAGCGCATCACCCTCGTAAAGGAGGGATGCAAACCTTTCATTTTCAAGGAAATAAAAAACAACACCTCTCTTTTCGATTTTCTTGACTTTAGCACTGATTTTTTCGTTCTTGACCCAAAAACTTAAAGTTGTTAAATCCACTAAATTCAAATCGCTGTAGTCTATTTCTTCTACTTCATCTTTTTCATTTCTTCTGTATTTATAAAGCAAACTAACGACGCTAACTTCAATTCCAAGTTTTGCTAAAGAATAAGCAAGTTCTTCAACGGCAGGACCGAGACCCCCTGCTCTTGATTTGAAACTCTTCAACTCAGCAGAAACTAACATTATCCTCGGCTTTGTTTCACCCATAAAATTAAATTGTGTTCTTTATAATAAAACTATATGAAGTTCGATTTAACAGTTATAGGAGACATAAATCTCGACATCGTGACGTTTCCTTTAAAATCTTACCCAAAAAAAGAAAAACAACTCACGCTACCAAGTTTAATCGTCCAGTTAGGAGGTTCCTCAGCTATATTTGCTTGTGCTTCATCAAAAATTGGATTGAAGACGAAGTTCATAGGACGTCTGGGTTACGATTTCATTTCCAACTTCTTGATAAAAGAAATTCGAAGCATTGGTGTTGAAAGTAGGATAAGAAGAGTTGAAGGTGAAAGAGCAGGTATAACAATTTCGTTAAACTTTGAAGATATGAAAAGGGCTATGATAAGTTTTGTTGGAAGTAATGCAAATCTCTGTAGAGAAGATTTTGAGTTGGATGAAATAGAAGGTGAAGTTCTACATATAGGTGGTTTTAATTTACTGGATAATTTGAGGAAAGATGTTTTCGAGATCTTCAAATATGCTAGGAAGAAGGGGATGAAAACAAGTTTAGATCCGAACTGGGATCCCAAAGGGTGGAGTAAAGAAAGGGTTAAAGATCTGGAAAAAGTGCTACGTTTGACCAACTTTTTCTTTCCAGATTACGAAGAAGGTAAGGCCATGAGCAAAGTTGAAGATCCGGAGAGAATTGTCAAGAAGCTACTTGAAAAAGGGCCTGAAGTAGTTGCGCTGAAATGTGGGAAAAAAGGATGTTTTGTTGGTAGGTATAAAGAAATTTTACATGAAAAAGCTTTTAAAGTCAAAGCTTTACAAACAACCGGAGCTGGTGATTGTTTCAACGCTGGTTTTTTGAGGGCATACCTTTCAGGATTTACACTAGAAGAATGTGCAAGATTTGCGAATGCTTGTGGAGCTTTGTATACCACGAATTTCGGTAGAGAAAGGTTTGTTAGTGAAAATGTGGTCAAAGGATTTTTGAAGAGCTTTTAATCAAACTACTTTATCACCCTTTTTCCCTGTTCCCAACTCTCCCATTCAAGTTTACACTCCCTACACTTCAAAACGTTGAAACCCTTTTCATAACTTGCATATCCACTACACGTATCACTTTTCGCATGGGTGAATTGGTCGAGTATGGTTGCGTGCTCATGGCAAACAGCTCTTCCACATACTATGCATACACCTCGTGCATCTCTATCACAAAACCAACATTTCATGAAATCACCTCACTATTTCGTTATAAACGTTCAAAAGTTGTTCGGCAGCTTTATTCCATGTGAAAGTGTTTTCAGCGGCATATCTTCCGTTCTTTCCCATCCATCTAGCATGTTCAGGATTTCTCAATATCTCCTTTATCCCCCAAGCGATCGAATTAGGTGCTTGATAAACTCTGTAGCCTGTGACATCATGCCACACCAATTCACCTGCTCCTGTACCGTGGGTAGCTATTACAGGCTTGTAACAAGCCCAAGCCTCTAAAACAACTATACCGAAAGGTTCATTCCTGCTAGGTACTACTATACACTCAGAAGCTTTCATTATTTTCGTCTTCCATTCATCAGGCACGTATCCGGTAAATCTAACAGCATGCCAAACACCGAGCTCCCTTACCCTGTTCTCAAGTTGAGATTTCATGTAGCCATCACCTACGAAAACAAATTTAGCGTTTGGAAAATCTTTGAGCACGTCGGGAATACTTTCAACCAGCATATCAGGACCTTTCTGCACGGTCATCCTTCCAACAAAAGTTATCATCGGGTCGTAGACACCAATTCCAAGATATTGTTTCACATCTTTCCAAGCATCTACAAAACCGTCGAAATTTTTTGCCCAAATTCCATTGGGTATAACCCTTATCTTGTCCTCTGGGACACGGTAAATCCTTTTCACCTCTTCTTTCATAACGTTAGAACAAACTGTAACCCTTTCTGCTATGTAAGTACCGTACCATTCTAAATTCGTTATATCTTTTGCAACACCATCGTGGAAATGGTTCCCATCTCTTCCAAACTGGGTTGAATGAATTGTGAACACAACCCTTTTATTCCTCGCTTTTTTTATTTCGTCTAAAGCGTTAACCACGTGCCAATCATGTCCATGGATCACATCGAAATGACCGGAAACGTTTTCAGTTTCGAAGAAATGATGAGCCATAGATTTACACATGTTGTTCGTCATTTCATAAAAGAAATTTGGGGAAAAATTGAAAGGACATCTATGGTAGTGTACACCATCTATAACTTCATAAACTTTTTGATTCGGTCCTATCCTCGTGAAGACATGAACTTCATTTCCTTTCCTCTCCAGAGCTGCTGCCAATTCCGTAACAGCAACACCCAAACCACCGACAGGAATTGAATGTAATGATTCCCAACAAAAAAACCCTATCCTCATATCAACACCATAGCTATTTAAATTTTCTTCCTACTTGTTTATAAATTTATTATTTTTTAGAAAAATTTTTTCTATCGGGGCTAAATTTTTAAATTCATCTCACTTCATTTTTTCTTCCACGTAATGAGCAAATCTCTTTCCTTGTTCAAACCAGTAATCTATCCCCCAATAAACGTAACAACTCGTTTCAGCAACTAAAAACCATTTTTTAACCTTTAATTTCAATTCAGGATCGAGTTGATGGAATTTTCTACTCAGCTCGAAGATTTTTTTAACAGCTTCCAGTCTTCTCGATCCACCCATCCAACTCTCATGTCCATTCAACCAAGAAGCCCCCAAATCTTTTAACTTCACCTCTTCTTTAACATCTTTCCCTCCATCGTAGAATTTTTCAAGAAATTCCGTGACTGTGAGAGAATAAACTCCTTTACCAATTTTTTCTTTGAAGAATGGTAAGTAAGTTTTCGGAAAGAATTCATTCATCATTACGTTACCATTTTCTCCATCGCTTGCAGTCACTATCAATGCTGGTTTTTCTTTTTCAGAAAAAATCCTCTTTACTTCTAAACACTTTTCGTAAAGTAAATCTGATTCACAACCTGCTTGTTGATCTATGAAATAAGTAGGTACTCTGAATATCGCTATAATTTCTTCGTCACCAGCTCTTAACTTATGAGGTTTACAAACCATCTCGATAATTTTTTTGTAGGGCAATTTCTCGTATTTTTCAACGCTCTGTACCGGTAATATAATCCATTCATAATATTCTTTCAAACATTTTATCAATTCTCTCAAATCTTCTTCCCTTCCAGGTACTCCCATTTCTGGAAGCCAAAATCCTTTGACTTTTTTCAATTCATTCATTCCGAAAATTTTTTCGAAAGTCTCTCTCCAACTTTCTACTTGAATTTTCCAATCTTCTTTTGGGGTAGAGGGAAAATAACAATGTGAGTAAGCTGTACCAGCAAATTCCACACATCCTGGAAATTCTTTCAAAACTCTTTTGTAGGCTTGAATTATACTCCCTACATTCTCACCATCTATTGTTATCTCATCCAACACTTTCTTTTCCTCAAGTTCTAATAGCGATTCCAAAAGCACACCGGAAAAATCCAGCATTATTTTAGGCTTAAACCCTTCCCTTGCAAGGATGGATATAAACTTAGCAGGATTTTTGTAAGCTCTTAACATGAGTTTTGCATCCCATTTTTCCCTTGTATCTTTCGACTTCAACATTTTTTCAAGGTTCGACACTATTCTATCATCAACCCAAACCAAAGGTTGATGCATGTGCAGCCAGGGAACGTAGAAAACATCCATAATTTTATTTAGAAATTGGAATAATTTTATATGGAATTCGGTTTTAAAATTGAAGGATCTGGAAAAAATTTAAGGTTGAGATTTGATCTTGAAGTTGAAAGTAACGTGAGGAAGTTATCCGAGCTCGTAAATGATGAAGTTATACTCGATGTAGATAATGCTAGGAAATTGTTGAGGGAAAAAGGTGATATCACAATTTATGAAGTATTCAACTTATGGAAGTTCAATAAAGATGCTGAAAGGTTTTTGAAAAAATATGGATTGATGATTGACATAACTTTTTTGAAGAGTGGTGTTTTTTCAACGAAGAAGAACGGTGAAGCATTCTGTACTTATGGCCATATCCATGAAGAAAATTTGGGTGAAGTGTACAAAGTTTTGAAGAATTATTGTTATCTCTTGTTGTCAAACAAACGAAATTTCAAGAGCTATTTGGTAAAGTTGAAGGAAGGTTACTCTTTCTTCATCCATCCTTCTTACATGCACAGGCTAATTTCAGGGAATAAAGATTGTGTTGTTTTGAATTTTGTACCTGAAGATGCCGGTCATGATTATGATGTGGTAAAGAAAAAAGGCTTCCCTTTCCATGTTTTTCATGAAAATGGAAAGCTCGTGTTCAAAGAGAATAAGAAATATCCCGAAACTTCTCTGGTGCTTATAGAAGATATGAAAAAATTTGATGTTGTGGAGATAGCTGAAAAAAAGCCATCCCGCTTGAGGAAAATTTTAAGGAGTCCAAACGATATGCGAAAATTTCTTCAAGATTATTCGTTTTAATCGATCAAATCTTCGGAATTTTAACGATTTTGTAATTTTTTCCAGCCCTACTCTTCAAATCAACTTTCAAATCATTTCCATTTCTTTCGATTTTCATCTCAACTATATCATTTCCAATCCTTTTCTTCCTGATAACTTTCATACCATCCAACATCGAAGGTGAAATGAATATTTTTTTGTCAAGTGCATCGATTTTTATTCCAAGCATAAACTCATCGATGCATCTAACGATAGAAGCGAAACCCCAAGCTTGGAAAAAGCCAGCCGGTTCGTAAAAATGTTCCTTCAAGAGAATAGAATTTCCGTTTTCAGAATCCCAAGCTTCGTCAAGAGAATCCAAACAATTCTTATCGAACATTTTGTTCAATATTTCCAGGTATTTCAAACCTTTTTCAGGTCTTGCGTACTCGAATTCGATACAAGCAACTAAGCCGGTTATCCAACTCCAAACACTACCTTTATGGTAGGCTGAAGAGTTGAACTCTGGATCTTCTTTAGACAAGCTTCTCACACCGAACGATGAAGTGAACTCATCACTCTCTATTTTTTCCAAAACTTTCAAAGGATTTCTCGATACTTTGAAAAGAAGGGGAAATATGGCGTTAACAGTTCTTTTTTCATCTTTGAATTTCCACTTTATCCTATCGAAGTAGAATTTACGATCAGGATTCCAAAATTCTTCAATCTTTTCTTCCACTTCTTTTATCTCGGATAAATCTATTATATCTTCGTTAAAGATGTTACAAAGTTTTCTCAAGGAAAGAAGGGAAGCATACCATATCGCTTGCACT
This sequence comes from Candidatus Aenigmatarchaeota archaeon, assembly GCA_039000415.1. Classification (GTDB taxonomy): domain Archaea; phylum Aenigmatarchaeota; class Aenigmatarchaeia; order CG10238-14; family SCSR01; genus JAVZGQ01. Next base: position 9,465 of record JAWBTN010000005.1, read on the forward strand.
TCCAAAGGTTTACCATCTCTATCCAGAGTGTCCATCCATGTAGATCTCTTATCAGCTTCTAGAAGACCGTTTTCACTCTTACTGAAGCACCATCCAACAGCTCTCAACAAATTCTTCTTGCTGTTCTTCAAGAAATCCACATCCCCCGAATTTTCCACGTAATATGTTAAAGCTATTATCCAAAGAGGTGTGGCATCTATAGAGCCAAAGCTGGTTTTTCCGTCGAGTGAAATGAAATTCGGAATTTCTCCATCATTCGATTGAAACTTCATCAAGGTTTCCAAGCATTTCTTGGCATCCTCGAAATTGCCGTAATCAACTATAGCAGGAATACACCAACCCAAATCCCTGCCCCAAAATTGTGTGAACCAAGGAAGTCCAGCTACATAACCAAATCCCACATCAGATTCAACTTTCAATTTTTCCAAACCAACGACACTTCTCTTGAACAGTTCATTCAACCAATTAACATTACTCTTGAAGAAAGAAGCTGGTGGTAAACTTCTTTTCTTACCTTCTATCGAAGACCTAGCTAAACCTAGGTTGAGAACAGCTTCGTTTTCATTTTTTCCACAAGCCAAGATCATCAGAATTTCCTCTTCCGTTCTTCCGATTTTAATTTTTAATGAAATTTTTCCAGGGATGTAACATCTCTGTAGTTCTCCTGGAAAATGATCCTTGTAAATTTCTTGCCCGCTAACATCAAAAGGTCTTGAAAACCAGAGAGCCACACAACCTTTCTCAGAAGTTACGAATAACATGTTGTCATGTTTCCTCGACCAATACTTCCTATCATGCCAATTTTCCTCCCTATCCCTTATATTCACACCAATCTCAGCAAAAATGTTCATTTCTTTTTCTTCCTCACCCTTGAATTTAAGAAAACACTTGAGAGCTTTTGCTTCTTCTGGTACAAAAACTGTTTCGCTAACTTTGATCCCATTCAAGGAATAAAAATGGGTGAAAGTTGAGCCATCATAATTCATCTCATAACAATTCATCGGGGAAAGCCATTCTTCATCAACCTTGAAAGCGAAGTAATCTAAGAATTTTTTTGATCCAGACCAAAATCCAGTCCACTTGGTTCTGAATCCAGAATCACAAAATCTGTGAAAAAAAGCTTTTTTCCCCGAGAGGATATAGCACTTGTTTGCAAATTTTTCAACTTTCAATTTTTTCATTAAATTTATATAGGGTATAAAAAAATAATATAAACTATGGTTTTCATAACTTTCAATTTTCAAGTACATCAGCCTTTCAGACTATCACACTTTCACTCCGATGGTTTATCTCAAGATGTGAGCAGTTATTTCAACTTTGGTTTGAACAAAATGGTTTTCGAGAAAGTTAGGGACAGATGCTACTTACCCGCTACCAACATTTTACTAGAGCTCATGGATAAATTTAAACATGAGAAAAGGAAGTTCAAAGTGAGCTTTGCGATGAGTGGAATATTTCTGGAATTTTGTGAGAAATATGGGAAAGATGTGTTGGAAAATTTCAAACAACTCATCAAAACGAAAAATGTGGAGCTGATAGGAGAGACTTACTTCCATTCATTGGCAAGTCTTTTCGAAACGAAAGAAGAGTTTGTAGAGCAAGTAAGATTGCACACGCAAGCTATGAAAGATTATTTCAACTTCAAGCCAAGGGTTTTTGTTAATACCGAAATGATTTACAACAATGTCATAGGAAGGATAGTAGAAGATCTTGGTTTCAAAGCTATATTCACGGAAGGTGCAGAGAGGATTTTGGGTTGGAGATCTCCTAATTACGTTTACGTGAGAAAATACTGTTTTCCTGATGATAAGAACTGGAACGAGAGGATAAGGATTTTACTCAGAAATTACAGGCTGAGTGACGATATCGGCTATAGATTTTCAGCTATGAACTGGGACCAATGGCCTTTGACAGCAGACAAATACGCGGCTTGGCTAAACGCAACTCCAGGACAATGTATAAACTTGTTCATGGATTTTGAAACTTTTGGTGAGCACCAGTGGGCAGAATCCGGTATATTCTGGTTTTTAAAATCTTTACCTTTTGAGATATTAAAGTACGATAACCTTGAATTTGCAACACCAAGTGAAGTGATAGAAGTACTTGAGCCTGTTGGCGAAATAGACGTTTTCGAATTTTCCACAGTTTCTTGGGCTGACATGGAAAGAGATGTTTCGGCATGGCTGGGTAACAAGATGCAACAAGTGTGTTTCGAAGAAATAAAGAATTTGGGGAACTTTTTGAAAAATTTGGAAGATGGTGAGTTGAAAAGGGTTTGGAGATTGTTACAAACAAGCGATCATTACCACCACATGTGCAACAAGATGTGGTCTGATGGCGACGTTCACAAATATTTCAGTTATTTCAACACACCAGAAGAGGGTTTTGCCAATTTCATGAAGATCTTGAGCGATTTGAAAGCTAAAATCTTCATGAGATTAGGAAAAATTTAACTGGCTATTTTTTTCAATTCATTCAACCTTCTCAAACATTCAACTCTCAAGAATTCCCTTTTTCCAATTCCAGGTTTGAAATAATCTTGCCAAAGAGCTCTTCCAACCATGAAACCGGAAGCCCCACAATTTATCGATATCTTTAGCTGTTCTTTGAATTCTTCAAAATCAACGCCTCTGCTCAATAAAACCCATGGAACTTCGCTACTCTCAGTTATTTTCTCACACCTCTTTTCAAGTATTTCTCTATTTTCCCCAATTTTACCAGGAAACTCAACTTTCAACAATTGAATTCCAAGCCTAGATATTTGTTTAACAGATTTAATTATCAGTTCCGATTTCTCTTCTTCAAAATTTTTTTCATCCAGTGGATAAACAAGGAATTCACATATCAAAGGCAATCCAACATCTTCACACTCTCTTGCAACTTCTTTCACCAATTCTTTTTGTTTTTTGGCTGTTTTGGCTTTTGGGTTGAAGTAGATTAATAGTTTAGCAGCATCCGCCCCGAGTTTTACAGCTTCACGTGGTCCAAATCCTTTTATCAATTTAGTTAGTCTACCATATTCCCCATCTTCATAACCACTTTCTTCTAAAGCAAGGATAAGCCCACATTTCCTTTTCACAACTCTAATCGCAGGTTTTCCATAAATTGGATCTAACAATATTCCAGAAGCTTCTTCACAAAAGATTTTAGCCAATCTTAATTTCACGATTTCCATATCTTTTCTAGTAACAGCTTCAGGATTTTCAGGCTTTATCATTCTTCTCAAAGATTCTCTGTGGTCTAGTGCGACTATATGGAAAAACCCGTTTGAGCACAGTTTATCTAATACCACTGAATCGCCTTCACGATAATTTCCTTTGAAACTTTTTTGTAGAATGAATAAACTTCATCTTTGAAAGGGAGACCAGTAGCACCTTCTCTTGTTACTTTCAACGCACCACAAGCATTCGCAAACTTAACACATTCTTCGATATCATTTCCTTTCAAGAATTTGTGTAGAAAGCCTGCCGTGAAAGCATCTCCAGCACCTATAGTATCAACTACTTTCACTTTAACGGTGGAAACAGAAAAATTACCATTCCTGGAAAAAACAAGAGTGTTTTCTTTCCCACACTTCACGATTATCGTCAACTTCTTCAATTTCTTCCTGAGAAAATTCAAAGCTTTTTTAAAATCCCAAATTTCGGCTATCCTCATTATCTCGACTTTGTTGACGATCAAAACATCGACATTCTTGAGTACTGGATAAAGTTTTTTAAAACCTTCTTGGGATTTAGACCTACCAGGATCGAACGAAACAGTTTTATTCATTTTCTTACCAATTTTTGCTACATAGCTAAGTGTTTCCAAAGTAGTTCCACTCATGTGGAGATGGGCCGAATCCTCTATAGCTTCTTTTGATATATCTGTTTTTAGAAGAGGTTCGTTAGCTCCAACCATTTCAAACATCAACGGTTCACCTCTTTTATCAACTATTATCATACAAACACCTGTTGGTTTTTCTGTTGTTATTTTAACGTACTTTGACTCAACTCCGTACAATTTCAATTGTTCCAGAAGGTATTGACCATGATCATCGTAACCTATCTTTCCTATTAAAGCCGGTTTCATTCCAAGCTTCGATAAATTGCAAGCTACATTTGTGGCAGAACCACCTATACTGTGAGTTATGGTCCCTTTTACAAAACTCATCTTATCCGGCTTGGAGAATTCTTCAACGAAAGATCTTGTATCGTAAACTATATGACCAATACAAACAGCGTCGAACATAATAATTATTTGAAGTTTCCCCTTTTTATTTTTCCTTTGAACTTTTCGTAAGAGAATTTTAAAGCTTCTATTCCTGGCATAGGACTACCAGAGAGATAAGTTATTAAAGCTCCTCCACCTAAGCTTATGTAAGAAAATTTCTCTTTTTCGATACCAAGCTTTTCTATCGCCAAGCTTGTGTCTCCGCCTCCGATCAAACTGAAGGATTTTGAGTTAGCTATAGCTTTAAGAATTTCTCTAGTTCCAATTTCAAATCCATCTTTCTCGTAAACTCCTGCAGGACCTTTCACGACTATGTTTTTAGCCTTACTTATAAATTCAACGTAATTTTTAATAGTTTCTTTTCCTATGTCAAGGATCATATTATCACAAGGGAGTTCTTCCACCCTTAATTCTTTTCTTTTCCCATTTTCTTCTACAGCCACATCTACAGGAACTTCTATTTTTTCTCCACGTCTTTTTAAAATTTCCCTCGCTTTAGGTATCAATCCTGAAAAACCCTTTTCTTCAAAAAATTTTTCCGTGACTTTTCCCAATTCATATTTAGTTGCTAAAAAAATTTCACCCACAATACCACAAGTTAAAACTTTTTCGATACATTCAGGCTTTTTTTCAAGGAAGTGCTCCATTATTTTTAAACAATCATCAGGCTTTGCTCCACCAAGGATGAAAACACTTGCTCCACTGTGCACTTTTTCCACACAGGTTATTTCTTTTTCCATGATTTTTCCAGCAACCGTTGGCAACAAAGGCGCAAACCCTACGATTGAAGCATGAGATCTATGGGAAACAGAAAAAGCATCTAGCACGAATACATCAGCAAGTTTAGATAGGGTTTGCACAAGTTTGCTCTCGGAATGTTCTTCTATACTTTTCTCTTGAGTTTCCTCGTCTAAAAACCTCACGTTGTCGAGGAGCAAAGCTTCACCTTCTTTCAAATTCTTTATTTCATTCAAAGCTTTTCTCCCAACAACATCATCAACAAATTTTACTTCTCTACCCAAATGTTTACTCAAAAGCTTTGCATGTTCTTCCAAACTTGTGAAATCTTCATCCCCCTTCCTACCTTGGTGAGCGAGAATAACAACTTTTGACTTTTTGTCCAAAAGAAATTGAATTGTTTTTGCATGCTCTCTTATCCTTTCACAATCTTCTATCTTTTTTTCTTCTTTGTTGTAGGGGGCATTCAGATCTACTCTTAAAAGGACAGTTTTTCCTTCTAAGTTAAAATCTTCTAACGTAAAAAATTCTTTCATGAGTTCACTTTTCAATTCCCAAAGCTCTATTCGTCTTTTCTATCGATTTAAATTTATCGGTTTCAATTCCAGTTATGGCTCTAATCGCATCTATTGTTTCAGGAATTACAATTGCTTCTGAATGCACAACATGGATCCAATAAAATCTGTTTTTTTCTACTGTAATGGATTCGTCCAAAATCGCAACTTCATACATATCATACCTTGGTCTACAAAGATCTCTATATCTTTCTATTATTTCAGAAGTTGCTGTATAACCATGGGAAGCTTTTAGCAATATCATCCTAGACCCTTCTTCAAAAGCTTTTTTAAATTCTTCTATGCTCGATTGCTTCTTTAACTTACCTGTTATCATGTGGACATGAGCTAAAGTCGAAGGAACCTTAACTGCCATGGTTTTAATGTTTATTTGAGGTAGGACAGTTTGTAAGTCAGGACCTTGATGCGAAGGAACGTGGGTTTCTGGAACGATAGCATTTATCGGTCCGGATTTTTCATCCCAAGGATCTGTTGCCCTTCTCACAAGAGCTACGAAAACTTCTTCAACTCCGAATTTTTGGTCTATCGTGAAAAGCGTTCTTGCTAGAGAAGTTGTGTTGCAACTTACAACCCTGACAGAATTTTTATTCAAAGCCTTTTCATAATTTGCTATTGCAACAAAACTTACATCGGCAACTTCTGCTCTCTCCCCACCTTGAAACACCATTTTAACTTTATACTTTTGGTACAAAGGCTTATTCTTCTCACCAATTTTTGCTGGCGTGCAATCACAAATAACATCAACTTCTCCGGAAGCCAGCAAATCTTCAAGTAATCCTTTAACGTACATTCCACCTTCAGTCAAAGCTTTCATACCTTCTTGATTAGAAGCATACAAATCGGTTTTGTACAGAGGCCCTTTAGGTTCAAGAACAGTTCTCAACCAGCTTGTAGGAGCAACATCTGCTATACCAACAAGCTTCATATCATCTTGAAGCTTAATAGCATGAGCAACTCTTTTCCCAATTGTGCCAACACCATTTACAACAACCCTTATCATGTGCCTCTTTAAATTAAATTTGTTGTAGGGATTAAATAAATTTAATCGAGGAAAAAGCTTGTTTTTGTTAAACTCTTCAACAAGTCCGAGTTAAAGTAATAAAAGGAAGAAGAGAGTAGAAGCTATAGAAGTTGTTATCTACCAACGAAAAAGTTTTAACTATTTGTTGAAGGTAGTGGTTATTGACTTTAACCCAAGCTTGAATTTCAAGTTGGCAAAAAACTTGAAATTCGACAAACGAAAGAAAATGTTGATCAAAATTGCAAGCGTGAGTGCTTATTTGCTGCAGGTAATGTTACTGATGTTAAATAGAAATAGATAATAATAGCTACAGGAGAAAGTGTTAAAACTGCCCTTTTGGCTCACGAATACCTTCAACGTAAGTCTCTTATGAAATATCATTGAAGTGTGTAGCCACCATCCGCAACTATACATTGGCCTGTTATAAAACTTGAATCATCGCTCGCCAGGAAAACTGCTACATTCGCTATGTCTATTGGCTTACCCCATCTCCCTATTGGAATTGCTTTTTTCAGCTGCTCGTACATTTCTGTTCCTAAAGCTTGGGTCCCAGGTGTCTCTATCGGGCCAGGAGCTATGGCATTAACGTTTATGCCAAAGGGAGCGAGCTCTAGAGCTAAAGCACGGGTGAAGCCTACCATTCCCGCCTTGCTTGCAGAGTAGTGAACAAGTTGCTGAAAGCCTATAACACTTCCTGCTATCGAGGAGATGTTTATTATCTTACCATATCTTTGTTGAACCATGATAGGAACAACAGCTTTAGTACAATTGTAAGTTCCTTTCAAGTTCACGTTCAAAACTTTATCCCAATCTTTCTCTTCCATCTCAACAAAAGGTTTGAAGGGAAATATACCAGCGTTGTTGACTAGAATATCAATTCTACCGAATTTATTTAAAACTTCTTGAGCCATTTTTTCCGCATCTTCCCTGCTAGAAACATCAACTTTTAAGGCTAAGGCCTCACCTCCCAAACTTTCTATCTCTTTCGCTACTTCTACCTCTTTTCCTGTTATGTCCGTGACAACAACTTTTGCTCCCTCTTTTGCAAAACACAAAGCTATTTCCCTTCCTATACCTTGACCGGCACCAGTAACTATTGCAACCTTGTCTTTCAGCTTCATATTATTAAATTGAGATTTTTTAATATATTTTTATTCAATATTTTTTGCAAATTCTTCCAAAATTTTTTCATGGTTACTTGCTTTAACGACACTTGAAGAAACTAACACGCCAACAGTACCTAGCTCAAAAGCTTTTTTGACATCCAAGCCAGAAGAAATTCCAGCTCCACATAAAACTTTCACTTCAGGTTCAACACTCCTTATAACTTCCACAAATTTCTTCACGCTATCAGGCTTTATCCTGGAAATTGCTCTTCCGGTTCCGATCAAAACAGGATCTTCGTAAGCTAAAAACTCAGGCTTTAATCTTGCTATTTTCTTCCCTTCTTCCAAGCTTTCAGCACAACAAACTGTAACAAGCCTATTTTCCTTAGCAACTTCCACACATTTTTTAATTTCTTTAAAATCAAGCTTTTTTTCAGAATGATTTAAAATAGCACCTTTGGCACCAGCTTGTTTGATAGCTTTAGCACTTATGTGTCCTGTGAAAGGGCCTTCTTCAACAGCATCCAAGTGTTGAGCAAAAACTGTTATTTTCAGATTTTTCGCTATTCGTGGTATGTCTGTGAACTGAGGTGCGACCGCAAAATTCACACCAGATTTTTTAGAAATTTTTTCACAAATTTTTGCGAGCTTGTAAGCTTTTCTCCCAGAAATATAACACTTGAAATTTATGAGGATCAACGGTAACTTCATAATTCTATTTTGGAAGTGCTAAGAAAAATTTTTACCATCTCTTCTTAGCACCAATAGCTAGAGAAATCTGTTCTAAAGTTAAAAATTTTGTTTTAAGCTTGGAAGCATCAGCCTCTTCTATTTTCTTAAATTCTTTATTTCTAAATTCTTCCGGCAAACCTACAAAAACTTTGAGGTTTTTGTAAACTTTTCTTCCCTTCGCTTTCTTCCAAGGTAGCATACCTCTCACAGTTCTTCTGAAAATCCCGTCAGGAGTTTTGGGAAAGAAAGGTCCGTGCTTAACGTCGCCTCTCCAAATCTTTTCTAAATATTTTTTTACGATGTACTTCGGATTCCCGGAAACCACAGCTTTTTCACAATTAACAACGAAAACCTTCTCCCCATTCAACAAATCTTTTGCTATTCTTGAGCAAAGTCTTCCCAAAATTTGATTCTCAGCATCGTATATTATCATAACTACACCAAAATCCTAACTCCACTTCCTTTTGGATTTTCTTTAAGTAGATCTTCTATTTTCATCGTTCTACCACCAACTTTTTTAATCTTTTCTTCAGCCTTTGATGAAAATCTCCATGCCGCGACTTTAACAGGTTTTGTTATCTTGCCATTACTCAAAACTACTCCAGGAACCACGACAGTTTCTCCTTCTGAACAATTTCTATCTATTTCATAAACATTCACTTCAACTTTTTTCCTCCTCGGTCTTTCCAGTTTTTCAGCTACGGCATACCAAATCGGGGCATTGAGCTCTCTCGATTTTCGTTTCAATTCTTCTAT
>JAWBTN010000050.1:0-7375 GCA_039000415.1 Candidatus Aenigmatarchaeota archaeon
GGAAAAAGGAAAGATAAAAGAGATGAAGATTGAAGAACTTGTGAAGATAGCTAAAAAAGAGATGAAGGGAAAGCCTTTTAAACCATTGTCATTTCCAAAATTATTGTCCAAAAGACCTATTTTCGTCAGTAAATAATTCAACTCAACGGTTTTGAATGTTGCCAAACTAACTTGAAAAGTGGTGAGAGTATATTGCTGGCAGCATGTTCGCTCTTACTCCACAACGCTATGTCTTGTGTTGAGTGAACTTTTGCATCGGTTAGCGATAAAACAAATTGTTTGTCATCCACTATACAAACTCTTCCTACCAAGTCCACATCTTTTTCATCTAAGAGCCTGATCTCAGCCACACTACTCAGTAATTTTATAGCCTCGCTTGCTTTTTCTTTACCACTCGTAGCTATTTTTATGCTAACCCCCCTTTCCTTAGCTTTTCTCAAACTTTCCAAGTGGTTTGTAGTCAACTCTATCAAACCTTCTGGTGTTGTGACTATTGCTATCTGTTTGTTAGCATCTCTAAACATTGATGCGAGTTGTTGTTGTAAGCTGTATTTTCCTTTGAGAGCTCCTGTCATCTCTTCGGGAGAAATAACTTTAAGACCGTGGGAAAAAATTTCATTGAGTTCTTTCATAACAGGACTAGATTTAAGCTCTTCGATTCTCTCTATCTTCTCCTTCATTTCTCCTTCTATTTTCGTTTTCACCCTTTCTAAAGCTTCTTGTGGTGGAATTGCAACGTATCTAAGAGGCTTTCCGGATTGAACCATCACAAAACCTTTTTCAGCCAAACTTTGCAAAACATCATAAGTCCTTGACCTTGGAACGTTTGCTATGGCCGAAAGCTCACCAGCAGTGCTCGTGCCCCTTGCAAGGAGAGCTACCCATAATTTCCTTTCATATAAGTTCAAACCTATACTACGCAAAGCCTCCATCGTTCTTGATGAAGCTAGCATCCGACTACCTCGTTTTAACTTTTTAGTGGTTTAATATTTAAGGTTTTATATATTAGTGTTGGTAAAAAAAAGATTTAAGTGTTTGGAATTTAAGCACCAAGATGAAAATTTTTAATACAAAAGATTAACCACTTTTTCCCTGACTTTCGAACAATCTTTTAATCCTATCCAAAGTATCGGCTTCTTCTGGAGATTTATCCGCAGTTCTATCTCTTATGAATCTTGGAAATCTTAGGGCAAAACCAGACTCGTAATTTGGTGATCTTTGAATTTCTTGATAACCAACCTCAATCACTATCTTTGGTTTAACTTTAACTGTTTTTCCCTTTTCTTCTACTATCAAAGGCTTCAACATTTCTGTCATCCTTTCATATTCTTCCTCCGTTAAGCCTGTTGACATCATCCCACATCTTAAAAGTTTTCCTGTATCGGGATCCCTACAAGCTAACTCAAAACTCGTCAACCATTTAGCTCTCGAGCCTTCTCCCCAACTAGCACCAACCACAACTAAATCCAAAGTTTCCATTATAGGTTTTATTTTATACCAACCACCGACATGTCTACCAAAAACATAAGGTGAATTTAATACTTTCAAAAAAATTCCTTCTTGCTTAGCATCTAAAGCTTCTTTGTAAAATCTTTCCAACTCTTTAACATCATCACTTATTATTTGTTTAGCCAGCTGGAATTTTCCTTCAACCACTTTCACTATTCTCTCAAGAATTTTTCTTCTTTCAAAGAAAGGTTTATCCAAAAGCATCTCTCCCTCAAGATAAAGTATATCAAACAAGTTTAGTTGAACTGGGATTTCTTTCACCATTTTTTCTATATCGTATTTCCTATGTATTCTCTGCGATAGTACTTGAAATGGTAAAGGTGAACCTGTCTTTGGGTTTATAGCCAATGCTTCCCCTTCAACTATACATTCCTTAGCTTTCAAAAATTTCCTACAAAGTTCGACCAGATCTGGAAACTGTTTAGTAACATCTTCCAATCTTCTCGTGAAAATCCAAATATCATCTCCTTTTTTATGAATTTCGGCTCTCATCCCATCGTACTTATACTCTGCTGAAACTTTCCCGAATTCTTTAACAACTTCCTCTATACTTTCCGCTTTTTCTCCCAGCATTACTTGTATCGGCCTTCCAAGCTCAACTTTCACCCTTCTTAAACCATCTATACCCTTTTCTTTCGCGATCTTAGCAACTTCTGAGAAATCTGATAATATGTTCCAAGCGTAATCAACTGCAGAAGTTGCCACTTCTTTATCCTCTTCTGCCAAGAAAGCTTGAACTATTGCATCCCTTATCAAACCTTCAGCAACTCCAACCCTTAATTCACCGAGTATAGTTCTAACTATGTACCTAGCTTCTTTTGGTTTTGCTGAAACCAGAAGCTCAACTATTAGGTTCAATTTTCTTTCTTGTGAACCTTCTCCTGTTATAGTTGCGAGCTTCCTCAAATTTTCAAAGACATTATCCACTGTTAATTTTTTCTTCAACAAAGTGACTTGCTTCTTCTCTTTAATAAGTTCCTCGGCCACTAAACCCAGATCTCCTAATTTCGCGAATTTCTTCTCAACTTCTTCAGGTTTGAAGCCTGTAGCTTTTGAAATAGCCCTTATCATCATTTGCGTCGCTATTCCGAGCTCTAACTGCATGTATTTAGGGTAAACTATACTCTGAACCAACAACACAACTTTAGGCAATTCCTCACTGCCAGCATTTTTAAAAAGTTCTGCCAGTATCTCAGTTTTCTTCAATTTTGATGAAACGTTTTCCAATTTTTCGTAATAATCTACTAAAACCGAATAATCCATCTCATCAACATTTTAATAGTCGCTCTTTCTATAATTATGTTTTATGGTTAGGAAAGAGTGGCATTTCGGCTTATGTGAAAGTTGTCTTAAAAATTCTCATCAAGAGATAAAGATGATAAAGATTTCTTTAACTTCTGACGAAGGAAAAACTGTAGAAATGTGGTGCTGCCCTGTTTGTGGGGCAACCAAAAGACTTTAATTGTTCAAATCAGAAGTTTAAATAGAGAAAGATGAATATTTTTGACGCTATAGTCGGTAGAAAAGAAGTTGTTAAGTTTAAAAAAGATCTTGTTGATGATAAACTGATCGGTGTTATGTTGTACATGGCAACTCATGCTCATTCTGCTGGTGATATGCAAGAGTGGAACTTCATAGTTGTGAAAGATGAGGAGAAAAAGAGGAAGTTGTACGAAGCTGCATTAGAACATCGTCTACTCAAAGAAGCTCCTGTGGTTATCGTTGTTTGTGCTGATATAGGGAAAGCTAGTTTGAGATATCAAAAAAGGGGGGAGGTTTTTTACGCTATCCAAGATACAGCTGCAGCTACCATGCTCATATTAGTTACCGCAAACGCTTTGGGGTTAGGAGCTGTGTGGATAGGATCTTTTGATGAGGAAAAGGTGAGAGACGTGCTCTACATTCCTGATAACATCAGACCCGTTGCTATGGTAGCGGTTGGTTTTGTTGAAGAATTTGTTGAAAGAAAAGAAAGAATATCTTTCGATAACTTAACTTGGTGTGACGTTTACGGAAAAAAGTATGATATTTCCTATATTTTCCAACCCGGGGCAAAAAAAGAGGTTGAATTAAAACCTATCGGGAATTTGTTGGAAGATTGGATCAAGAAAATGAGGAAAAAGTGATTAAACTGTTTTAAATTTAAAAACCATATTTATATTGTGAACGAAATGTGGAAAATAATTTTAAAATTCCTCTTCATATCTCTATTCCTAATTCCAGCCTGTGTTGTTGCTGTAGGAGTCGATGTAAGTTTAAGTAAAAACTCCTTAAGCATTTATACATCAGAAAACGAAACTTTGGAGATAACCGTAAAGAACATGCAAAATATTGTTGATAGCTTTTCGATTTCAGTTTTTCCACCCCATCCAGGAATCCTCACGTCCTTGGAAAAATATTATGTGACACTGAACCCAGGAGAAAGTGAAAAAGTGAAAATTCATTTCAAAATAGCTGAATGTTCTGAAGAAAAATCTTTTTATTTCTTCATAACAGTTGGGTCTTTAACTAATCGTGAGGTTTCCGATTCAGAGTTATTAATCTTAGATGTTATGAGAAGACATGGTATCTGTATTTATAGCTTCAATTTGAGTGAAACAAAAGTTTATCCAGGATCTAACATCTCGATAGAAGTAACCTTAATGAACCCTTCTGAAAGTGTATCTCAACCCGTTTATCTAGAAACCACAATACTCTTCAAAAATGAAATTATAAAGAAGTTTCAAAATTACGTAGAAGCTGTTGGGGGAAAAGGAATTGAAATCGTGAAAAATATTTTAGAAATAAGTAAATATCAAGATCCTGGAAAATACACCGTTGAAATTCTGCTGAAAGATAAGTATGGTTTGATTTTAACCAGAAAAGAAACGGAATTTGCTATTTTGACTTTAAACGCTAGTGAAAAAACAGAATTTTTACCTATCTCCAAAAAAATCAATTATGGTTTACTGTCACAAACCGTTGAAATAGTGGTGAGGAATGAAGGAAATGTCCCGATTGAAAATTTCTACTTATCAGAACGAATTCCAGTCTTCATGAAAGTTTTCTTCTTCCCATCAGAAAAACCAAATTTTGAAGAAACAAAAGAAAGTATGGTTATTTATTATTGGCACATACCTTACCTAGCTCCAGGATCTTCTTACACAATAAGCTATCAAATAAGCACTTTGAACGCTGTTTTAATAGCGATTGTTCTCATAATTGTGATAGTATACAGTTTTACTCGTACGTTCAGTATTCGTTTGATAAAAAGACATGTAGTTGAAGGACCTTTAACTAAAGAGAAAGAAATAACGATAATGCTCGAAGTTAGGAACAGAACAAGACATGAAATAAAGGATGTGATAGTTAGGGACTTTGTACCAAGTATGGCCACAGTCGTTGAAAAATTCGACACGTTAAGACCAACTTTGAGAAGAGTTGCAAATGGCACGGAACTTGTTTGGAAAATACCTTCATTGGCTCCTGGTGACGAGAGGGTATTAACTTACAGGATTAAGCCGATTTTGGAAATAGTAGGTAAATTAAGACTTCCTAAAGCATACATGAAGTTCATGGATAAGAAGAAAGAAGTGAGGAAAGTATTATCTAAATCTGCTTATATAAAAGCTGGATAAGCTGGATAAATTTTTTATATTAAAATTCTTTTTTTTAATTATCCCCGGATAGCTCAACGGTAGAGCAACCGGCTGTAGCCGAGTGCTTTGGTACTTGGTGTCAGCAGTTGCTCCTCAGATACCGGTGGGTTGCTGGTTCGAATCCGGCTCCGGGGACTTTTAGAAAAGTTTATTAGGTAGAGAAAAACAAATTAAATCGGTGGAAAAATTGGCAAAGAAAAAGGGTAAGAAACCTTGCAAACCTTGTTGAATTTTTTCCCGTTTTTTTAATTTTTTACAATTCCTATACTTAATTTAATATCGACGCTAATTATATTATCAGAAGCCTCGGTCGTCTAGCGGTCTAGGATGCAAGCCTGTCACGCTTGAGACACGGGTTCGAATCCCGTCCGAGGCGCACTTCAATTTCTAAATTTAAAATATAATTATGAAATTGGTCAGTGCTTGTTTTCTTGGAATAAAGTGTAAGTGGAATGGAAAAAGTAAGCCTAATAGAAAAGTTATTACTCTTTCCAAAAAAGAAGTTTTGATACCGGTTTGTCCTGAGCAGCTTGGTGGCTTGCCAACACCAAGAAAACCTTCTGGTATTTTTGGTGGTACTGGTGAAGATGTTTTAGATGGAAAAGCTAGAGTGAAAACAAAAGATGGAGATGACGTGACTGAATTTTTCATCAAAGGTGCTGAAGAGACTCTTAAAATTGCAAAACTGTTTGGAATAAAAGAGGCTGTATTAAAGCAGGGAAGCCCTTCTTGTGGTTGTGGAAGAACATATAGACTTGATGAAAAATTAAGAAATAAAAAAGTTAGTGGGAACGGTGTAACTGCTGCCTTGCTCAAAAGGTATGGTATAAAGGTTAAATCCCAAGAAGAGCTTTAAAGTGTTACTACCGTCAAATTTAAAAAGATAAATATAGGTAAGTTTAAAAATATATTTGTTGGCGACCAAAGCGGGAGGGAAACATCCGTTCCCATCCGAACACGGTAATTAAGCCTCCCAGCGATCTGGGGTGTACTCTGCAGAAGCAGGGGAATTCCAGGACGTCGCCAACGTTTAAAAAACCGGTGTCGATCTGAAGGAAAAAATTTATAAAATAAAGTTGATAAACTTTCCTTATTAATCGCTATGGGGTGAGGAATTGAAAAAAATAGATATAGAAAAACATCAACTTGTACCAAAACATATAATTTTAACTGAAGAAGAAAAAGCTGAACTTTTGAAGAAATATAAAGTTAGTTTAAGACAACTTCCTAAGATATTGATAAACGATCCTGCAATAGCAGACAAGAATCCAAAAGTTGGTGATGTTGTTAAGATAATAAGGAAAAGTCCGGTTGCTGGCGAGTCTGTTTATTACAGAGTTGTTGTTAAGGGTTGAAACATGGACTCAACATTCCTAACGCTTTTAGACGCTTTTGTAAGAGAAAGGGGATTTGTTAGATTTCAAATCGATTCATACAACGATTTCATAACTAAAAGAATACCGAAAGTTTTGAAGGAAATTGGTGTGATTAAACCCGAAGTTCCTGAATTAGGTGAATTCAAGATCAAACTTGGGAATTTTAAGATTGGTGACCCTTGTGTTAAAGAGGCTGATGGATCGGTAAGACCCATAACTCCACAAGAAGCTAGGATAAGAAACCTAACTTATGCAGCTCCAATGTACGTTGAAATGACACCGGTTTTGAACAACATAGAAAGCAATACTGTTGTGGTGAATTTTGGTGATATACCTGTAATGCTAAAATCAAAAATTTGTCCATTATCAACTATGAGTAGAGAGGAATTAATAGCAATAGGTGAAGATCCTGACGATCCTGGAGGATATTTCATCGTAAACGGAACCGAAAGGATCTTGGTTCTAGTTGAAGAAATAGCCCAAAATAGGATAATCGTGGAAAAAGTTGATACGGGTG
The DNA here is from genome assembly GCA_039000415.1 of Candidatus Aenigmatarchaeota archaeon. Taxonomy (GTDB): domain Archaea; phylum Aenigmatarchaeota; class Aenigmatarchaeia; order CG10238-14; family SCSR01; genus JAVZGQ01. Next base: position 7,041 of record JAWBTN010000050.1, read on the forward strand.
GTGTAACAGAAGTCGCAAGAATTCATTCCGAAAAAGACGGTTACATCCAAAGACATCTACTAGAGAGGAAAAGTAGTGGCATCATAACTATAACATTCGCTAACGTGGAGAAGATGCCTGTAGCTATAATTCTCAAAGCTTTGGGCTTAGAATCTGATAAGGAAATAGTTACCGTTATTTCTGAAGATAAAGATGTTCAAGAAGAATTCTATTCAAACCTTTTCGAATTAGAAATAACCTCGAAACAAGAAGCTTTGGAAGAAATAGGGAAACATGTTAAAATAGCTCAAGCCGAAAGCAGAAGTGAAAGAGCAACTAAGATAATAGATAAGTAT
>JAWBTN010000051.1:0-7262 GCA_039000415.1 Candidatus Aenigmatarchaeota archaeon
TTCATATTTAAATTTCCTCCCTTACATTTAAATAACTTATAGCTCCCCACTCACCTTTCCAATTTCCGCAGGGACCACCAGCTTTACTTAATATTTCTAAGTAAAGCTTCTTACCTCTAAACTCGTTCAAGTTATACTCTCTATATACCCAACCATCCTCCGAATTTACTATAAATTTATCTATGGGGTACGTGTCACCACTCGAAAATATATCCGATAAATAAATTTCAAAAACATTATCGTCACAACCAGTTTTTTGAGCTATATCAATTTTTCCAGCAACATTCCCAACCTTCACTTGTAAAGTATAATTTTTTTTCGTGTCGTTCAAAAGTATAAACGTGCCCAAATGACGGGGCAAATCTTTTGAGATAGGATGTAATATTATTATACCACTCTCTCCATCTACAGGGCCATAAACATAATATCCATCTGACTCGATGAAGTCAGGATTTTCTTCCTTACTCACAAAAGTAAAAGCTTTATCCACTGTTCCAAAAAAGAGATGGGGATTTACAAATTGTTCTCCTTCTATTCCTTTAAATTTAGCTTGCGGTTTATAAAAGTAAACTAAACTAAATAATAAAATCAAGACAAGTGCTAGACCTACTAAATAAAAAATTTTCATAATTTATTTATATAGATTCTAACGTTAAAATACTTTATGGATGTTGTTGTCCTAGGATATTACTCTTCTATAAACAAAAGCAATTTATGTATGCTAAAAGGTTTGCCCTACTTTATGTTTGTTAAAAAAGTTTATTTGCCTGTACTTTATCCTCACTTAGAAAAATCTATCCTAGCAAAAGAGAATGTAAAGGAAATTTATCCTTTCAATCTTCTTAATTTATTTAAGTTATTTCAAGTTTTATTTAAATCCGAAAAAATTTTATTCTTATTTGGTGATTCGTTAACAGGTGTTTACGGGATTTTTTCCAGAATTTTCGTATTTTTCCATTTTTTGTTGATCCTTTTTTTGGGGAAAAAGTCGGTCGTTCTTCCAAGCACAATATTACCTAGTAAATTTGGAATAAGCCTTTTGAAATTTTTTTTAAAAAAAGTGAGCAAGATTTACGTTAGGGAAAAAGAAGTTCTAGAAAAAGTAAGGAAGATTAATAAAGAAACATCACATAGTAATGATTTATCAATTCTTTATCTAAAAAGAGTAGCAAAAAGATTATTTCATGAGAAAAAGCAAAATGTTGTAGCATTAATAACAAGCAATATTTCACCCAAATTCATGGGGCTGGATAGAAAAAACTTTGTTGTAACCATTTCAAAGGAATTGGCGATTTTTTTAGAAAATAACCCAAATTATAAAATAGCACTGATACCAATTCAATTTGGCGTAAGAACTATGAATGATGATAGATTGATATTGAATGAAATCTACAATATGATTTCAGAAAAACATCGCAAGAAAATAATTTTAATAAAGAAATTGCTAACTCTTAATGAAATTTTGAGATTAATCAGAAGAAGTAAAGTTTTAATTTCAACTAGATTACATCCTTGTATTTTTGCTCATGTTTTGAACACACGTTTTATCGCATTGAGTGAGAATTTAAAAATTATAAGTTTCGCAAAAAATAACAAAGGTTTGGTTGTAAGAAAAAATGAATTAAATAAATTAAGCAATTATTTAGGGTTAGTTTTATGAAGGTAGTACAACTTATTATTGATGCACACGGATGTACTTCACATATTCTTAATAATGAGAAGCTTCTTCTAAAAATTCTTAAAAATTCTGTGAAGTTAGTTAATGCCAAAATAGTGAAAGAAAATGTTTACAAGTATAAGCCTTATGGAGTATCAATCACTTTATTCTTGGCCGAAACTCATATTTCTATTTTCACGTGGCCTGAATTCAAATATGCAACGATAGAAATTTTCTTATGTAATGAAAAGATGAATCCTCTTAAAGTATGGAAATTCATTAAAAAGAAGATTAAACCTAAAAAATTTAAACTAAGAAAGTTCGTTCATTTAATCGGTAATAAAAAATTTTCTTAGTTTAAATTTTATTTCCTCCAAACTAAGTATTCTTCTTAAAAGTTCGTTAATAGGATGTGCTGACTTTCTAACTTTATATTTATGAAACATCAGTTTATCGATCTGGTTATCTTCTTTTTACGATTTGTAGCTGAATGGGTCCGTCCGGAATTGAACCGGAACCTTCACCGCTCTGATAACATCGTCAGGGTGACGTCCTAACCTTTAGACTACGGACCCATTAAATCTTGTATAAATAAGAATAAAAATGTCCAGTTTTTATCCTTTTCACTTCTCTCAAACCTGGAAAAACGTGGGAAGCTGAAACTATTCTAGTTCCCTTCTTCAGCTCTCTCTTAAGCTTAGGTACTAGCTTTTCATTCTGTTTTTTGGAAAGGTATGCTGTTATCACAGTAGCTTCGCTCAAATTAACGTCAAAGTAATTTTTTTCTATTATTTTGACTTTATCTTGCAAGCCCGCCCTTTTAATCCTAAATCTACAGATTGCAGCAAGTAATGCACTTCTTTCTATTCCCACTGCTTTACAACCAAATTCTTTCGCCGCTGTTATTACAACTCTTCCATCGCCTGCTCCAAGGTCGTAAAGGATATCTTTCCTATTAACTTCAGCAAGTTTCAACATTTTTCTTACAGTCGATATCGGTAGAGGAATGTAAATAGCTTCATTTAAAATCAACTTTACCCAGAAGTAAAGGAGTAATGAAAATAAAAAAATCAACAAAAACTCCATTTTCCCCTTAAAATAATTTATTGATAAAAATTAAGAATTAAAGAAATCACGCCTAGGGTGGGATTTGAACCCACACGGTCTTACGACCACCAGCTTAGCAGACTGGCGCCTTAACCTGGTTCGGCCACCTAGGCTTTTCCATATTTATTTAATCAAATTTAAAGATTAAATTTGAATCGAGGGGATAGGCATATTGGTATGTGGCATAGATGAAGCTGGGAGAGGGGCTATAATAGGTCCTTTGGTCGTGGCAGGTGTTGTAGTTGAAAGTAGGGATGAGAAGAAATTGAGGAAAATTGGGGTAAAAGATTCCAAACTATTATCTCCGAAAAGAAGGGTTGAACTTGCTAGGAAAATAGAAAATATCGCAAGGAATGTTGTTGTCTTGAGGGTACAACCTTGCAAGATAGATTCTCTAAGAGCGAAGAAAATAAACTTGGATAAAATAGAAGCGATGAAAATGGCTGAAATAATAGATATGTGTGGTGCTGCAAAAGTTTTCGTCGATTCTTTGGAACAAAATGCTAGGAAATTCAAAGAGCTAATATCGAGTTTTTTGAAGAATAAAGATGTGGAGTTAATAGTTGAGAATTATTTGGATGAAAGCGTACCGGTTGTAAGCGCTGCATCAATAATAGCGAAAGTTAACAGAGATGCAGCTATCGAGGAGATAAAGAAAAAAGAAGGGTTTGATTTCGGTGTAGGCTACAGCCATGATCCCTTGACCATAGAATTTTTGAAGAAGCTTATAAAAGAGCGTGGGGAGCTTCCGAACTACGTCAGAAAATCTTGGATCACGACTCAAGAACTTTTGAAAAAGAATTTGCAACAAAAACTCAAAGATTTTTTATTGAAAAAAGAAAAATGTAAAGGTGGGGAAGGTGAAAGTTGAACAAAAAATTGTTTTGATCTACATGTTGCTTGGAATGGCACTCGGTTTCTTCACAGCTAGTTTCCTCGATCAAGCAGCCATAGCTTTTTCCCTCCCCTTCTTCATCTATTTCTCCTCTTTTCCGATTTCAATTCTCTTGAAAATTAAAAAGTTTTCATTTTTCTATTTAAGTTTCATAACTTTCATCATGGTTTGGTTAACTTCATGGATTTTACTTTACAACTTGGTGGTATGATGAAAAGGGTTTTAAGCAAAGACGTGAAGAAATTTTTAGGGAAAAAAGTAAAGCTTTTCGGTTACGTTCATGATGTAAGGCTTCTTGGGAAGATAAACTTCTTGATATTGAGAGATAGGGAAGGAAAAGTTCAGGTTACTGTCAGCAAAGATAAAGTATCTCCAGAAATTTTTGATTTGGTGAAGAAGTTACATCAAGAAGATGTTATAGCTATTTTTGGAAAAGTTGTTAGGGGGAAAGCTGAAGGTGTGGAAGTTGAAGTTATACCGGAAAGGATAGATCTGGTTAATAAATCACATGCTCCTCTACCTTTAGACCCAAGATGGGTGACGCAAGCGAATTTAGATACAAGACTTGAATGGAGACCCTTGGACTTGAGGAGAAGGGAAAATCTAGCTATATTCAAAATACAAGCCAAGATAATAGAGGCTGCAGAAGAATTCTTGAGGAAGAAAAATTTCATCCAAGTCTTCACACCAGCCATAATAGGAGGAATTTCAGAAGGTGGAGCAGAAGTTTTTAAAATAGATTTTTTCGGGAAAGAAGCTTTTTTAAGGCAAGACCCTCAGTTACACAGACAACTCTTGATACTAGCCGGTTTCGAAAAAATTTTCGACGTTGGCCCGAACTGGAGAGCAGAGCCTTCTGACACACCTTACCATCTAGCTGAACATAGGGGCATAGCTCCCGAGTTTATAGTTAAAGATGAAAAAGATGTCATGGAATTGGAAGAAGACCTTGTGATAAATTTGATTAAAAAGGTTGTGAAAGAATGTGACGAAGAGTTGAAGATTCTGGGTAGAAATGTGAAAATACCGAAAAAGAATTTTCCAGAATTGAAGTTTCCCGAGATTTATGGAATACTTGAAGAGATGGGGAAAAAATTGCCTTTCGGTTCTGATCTTGACAGGGAATCCGAAAGAATTTTGGCCAATTACGTTAAAGAAAAATACAAGCAAGATTTCTTCTTTATCAACAGGTTTCCGTTTAAAGTGAAACCTTTCTACGTTATGAGGGTTGATGAAGATCCTGAATGGGCTAGAAGCGTTGATTTGATATTCAAAGGTGTGGAACAATCTTCAGGAGGACAAAGAGAGCACAGGTATGAAAAAATAATCGAACAAATAAAAGAAAAGAGATTGAACTTGGAGAATTTGAAGTGGTTCGTTGAACATTTCAAGTATGGAGCTCCACCACATGGAGGTTTTTGCCTTGGCCTGGAAAGGTTCACGATGCAACTTCTTGATATCCAGAACATAAAAGAAGTTGTCCTTTTTCCACGCTACACTTCAAGATTTTTGCCTTGATAGGAAAAGTTTTACAGCTTCTATATGCGAGCAACTTTTTTCTTTTAAACTAAAGTAAGGGCAATCGCAAGAAAATTTCCTCCTATCTTTATCGAAAATTACGAAATGTTCGTCAGTATCTCCTTGAACCCTGAAATGGATTCTTTTATCTGTTTCTATCTCCTTCTTAATTTTTTTACCCTCGAACAATTTCCTAGCTTTTATCTTAACTTCTCTAGAAATCTTCATCAATAATATTTCATATAATTTTAAATTTATGTAAAACAAAAAATCAATCGATGAAAAAAGTTTGTGATGTTTGTAAAAAAACTGTTCGTGAAGTCGGAAGACTTTATCGTTATCGTTTCCTGGATGTTTGTAAGAAATGTAGAGAAAAATTGAAAAAGAATAGGAAACTAACATAAGTTATGGTACCCAAAGAAGTTTTTGAAAATCTTGAAAAGATTAAAGCGAAAAAAGTTTTGGTACAATTTCCTGAAGGTTTAAGGCTTAAGATACAAGCCATCGCTGAAGAACTAGAATCGAAAGGATTTCGAGTATTTTTGTGTTTAGAAAAGTGTTTTGGTGCTTGTGATGTTAGGGAAAAAGAAGCTGAAATTTTAAATTGCGATGCAATACTACACATAGGACATGAAAAGTTTTTACAAACAAGAATACCAGTAGTTTATTGGGAATACTTCATTGAAATTGATGTTGTACCGATTTTGGAAAAAGAATTCGATAAATTGAAAGGTTTTGATAAAATTGGGTTGATAACTAGTATTCAATTCGTGAAAGTTTTACCTAAAGTTGAAGAATATTTAGAAAAAAATGGGAAAAAAGTTTTTTCTCATAAAGCCCTGCAGTATCCAGGTCAAGTTTTGGGTTGTGATTTAAGAGCAGCGAAATTTTTGGAAGAAAAAGTTGATTGTTTTCTCGCAATTTCTGCTGGTGAATTTTACGCCGCGGGTTTAGCCCTTCAAACTGATAAACCAGTTTTCAACTTAGATCTGGAAAAGAAGGAAATTAGGAGCTTGGAAGGATTCAAGATGAAAACGCAAAAAATTTTGGCTTGGAATAAAGCCCAGTTGAAAGATGCTAAAAATATCGGTTTGTTATTAAGTTGGAAAAAAGGACAAATTTTCGGTAATCCTTTAGACTTGAAAGAAAAATTGGAAAAAATGGGGAAAAAAGTTTTTTTATTAGTAATGGATGAAATTTCTCCCGAAAAATTGGAAGGATTGAAATTGGATTTCTTGATAAATTTCGGTTGTCCGAGGATAGCTACAGACGACTTAGCAAAATTTTCAATACCAATCTTAAATCATTACCAGGTTGAATTATGATTAGAAAATAATTTAAATACTGTGAGCAAATTATTTTCAATTGGTGTTCAGATGGAATTGAGGATAGTAGATGAAGATGAGAGGACAATTTTTTTAGAATGTGTGGATGAAACGCACACTTTAACCAATACGATAAGAGAAGAACTTTGGAACGATAAGAATGTTTCCGAAGCTGCTGATGTGAAAGAGCATCCATATTTAAGCCAACCTAAGATTTTCGTTAAAGTTACTAAAGGATCACCGAAAGAAGCTTTGGAAAAGGCTGCTGAAAGGATAGCTGAAAAAGCTAGGGAATTTGGAGAGGAATTTAAAAAAGCTTTGAAGAGTTAACAAACTTTCCTCCCAACTTCTTTCAACAGCGTAGAATTCACGTAAATAGAAGCATTAACTCTTAGAGCTATAGCCATGGCATCGCTCGGTCTTGCATCCAATTCTACAATCGTGTTTCCTTGTTTCAATATCAGCTTGGAGTAAAAAGAGCTGTCTCTAAGCTCAGTTATTTTAACCATCAAAACTTCTATTCCAAATGATTGGAAAACGTCTTTCGCTATATCATGAGCGTTTGGTCTTGACACATAAATTTTATCTATCCCTCTTTGGATCGATTCTGCTTGAGAAGCTTCAACTGTTGCCATCAATTCGTAACAATCGGCTTTTAAACTCACGCTGCCCGTATTTCCCAAAACATTAGTTTCAACGCTTTCAACTTTTGAAAATCCTTTTGTTGAGAGTTGTGGTAACAACAAAGGTTGAACTAATT
>JAWBTN010000052.1:0-7253 GCA_039000415.1 Candidatus Aenigmatarchaeota archaeon
AGGCATGAATCTGGAAAATAAATATGCAAGGCGCTACCATTGGCTTTCTGAAAAAGTTAAGTGTTTTGTTAACGAGCCACATTTAGCAGTTTGTTGCGATGTAAAAACCGAATGTTTGAACATGGTAGCTGAAGAAAGTGAAGAAGCTAGGAAATGCTCTGTTGATTTGATCAATGATAATCCAATACACTTGAAAAAATATCTTGTGCCTAGCAAAGAACAGAAAACAATTCTAAAATACTTGAAAATGCCCGCGAAACATGAAATAGAGCTTGATAATTACAAAGTTTTAGAAAAAGTTTTTGAGCAACAACCAAAGAATTACGAAGAGTTCTTACAAATTAGAGGCGTTGGACCAAAAACAGTTAGAGCTTTAGCTTTGATAAGTCATTTGGTATTCGGTGCAGAAGTTAGTTGGCGTGATCCCGTGAAATATTCTTTTGCACACGGTGGCAAAGATGGCCATCCTTATCCTGTTGATAGAAAAACTTATGACGAATCGATAATGTTGCTTCAAGATGCTATTCAAAAAGCAAAATTGAACAACAGGGAAAAAATAGAAGCGATAAAAAGGTTGAAAGCTTTTTTCGATTTTTAGCCATGTTTTAGAGTACAATCCTTCAAATTTTTTAAAACTTAAAAATAAATGGTTCTAAATAATTAGCATACGTGAAATCATGTCAAACTTACAGAAAAAACTGGCGGCACAGGTGTTAAAAGTTGGGGAGAGTAGAATTTGGTTAGATCCGAGCAAGCAAAAAGATATAGAAGCAGCGATAACGAAAGCTGACGTGAGAAAGTTGATACAGAAAGGATATATTAAAGTTTTACCCGAAAAAATACATAAGCCTAGAGAAAAAAGAAAGAAGAAAAGGGGACCTGGAAGCAAGAAAGGCGCTAAAGGCGCGATTTTACCAGAAAAAAGGAAGTGGATTTCTACTGTGAGAGCTTTAAGGGAAATGTTGAAAGATTTGAGGGATTCTGGTAAAATAGACAGACCAACCTACAGAAGACTTTATAAATTGGTGAAAGGTGGAATGTTCACAAGCAGGTCTCATTTGAAGATTTATTTAGAACAACATGATTTGTTGAAGAAGTGAGTTTTATGAAATTAAACCCACTTTACAAAATGCCTTTCAAGAGAAGAAGGTTGGGGAAGACAAACTACAAGAAGAGGTTGAAGTTGCTTATGTCAAAAAAACCTAGGCTTGTCGTGAGAAGGAGCTTGAAATACATAATCGCACAAATAATAAATTTCTCTGAAGAAGGTGATAAAACATTGGTTTCTGCAACTTCAAAAGAATTGAAGAATTACGGTTGGGTATTCGCTTGTGATAATATTCCTGCAGCTTACTTAACAGGTTTACTTATAGGAAGAAAAGCTCTAAGAAAGGGGATAAATGAAGCGATACTCGATTCCGGTCTTTACTCTTCAACTAGAGGCAACAGGATTTATGCGTGCGTGAAAGGTGCTTTAGATGCAGGCCTTAAAGTTCCTGTTAATGAATCTATGTTTCCTTCTGAAGATAGAATAAAAGGACTTCACATCGCCACTTACCTTCAAAAATTTAAGTCTTTACCTGAGAAATTTGAAGAAATTAAAAGGAAAATAATAGGTGAGTGAATGGCAGAAGAGGAAAAAAAGGGTGAAAAAGTTGAGGAAAATGGGGAGAAGGTTGAAGTAGGTATAGAAGAAGTGAAAGAGATGGAGAAGTTACCTACTGAGGAAGAAGTTCCTATAACTGAAGAAGTGAGTGTAGTTCCGCAACCACTAGAAAAATGGCAACCGCGAACTAGCTTGGGAAAAGAGGTTTTTGAGGGAAAAATAAAGGATATAGAAGAAATATTTAAAACAGGTAGAATAATAAAAGAACCAGAAATCGTGGACAAACTTCTACCAAACTTGAAGACAGAAATAATACTAATAGGAAGAAGGACTGGAAAAGGTGGTGGAGCACAAAGGATTCCTATAAGGATAACAGCAACCATGCATAAATCTGGTAGAAAATTCAGGGCATCTGCTTTTTCTGTTGTTGGGAATGAAGATGGAATAGTAGGTATAGGTAAAGGGAGTGCTTTAGAGCCAAGGGATGCTATAGCTAAATCAGTTCAAAAAGCGAAATTGAACATAATAAAAGTAAAGAGGGGATGTGGTAGTTGGGAATGTGGTTGTGGAGAAGAACATTCCATTCCTTTCAAGACTGAAGGAAAGTGTGGATCTGTTAGAGTTATTCTAATTCCAGCTCCAAAGGGAGTTGGTTTGGTTGCAGACGACGAATCGAAAAAAATATTGAGGTTAGCCGGAATAAAAGATGTTTGGGTTAAGACCTTCGGAAATACTTCCATGAGGATAAACTTGATAACCGCCATATACAATGCTTTGAAGAAGTTATATATCTATGAAAGGTGATGAAGGTGTTTGCAGTCGTGAGGATAAGGGGGGAAGCTGGTCTAAGGAAAGATGTGAAAGATACGTTGAGAATGCTTAGATTGAAAAATCCGAACAATTGTGTCTTAGTTCCAGAAACTGATAGTTTTAAAGGTATGTTGGAAAAATGTAAAGATGTGTGTACTTGGGGAGAAATAGATAAAGATTGTCTAGTTAAACTTTTGAAGAAAAGGTTAAGGTGTGAAGGTGATAAAAGGGTTGATGAAAGATTGCTCGAAGAAATAACAAACTTCAATTCTTTCGAAGATTTTGCCGATGCTCTACTCTCAGGAAAAATTCAACTCAAGGATTTCAAGAAACTTAAGCCAGTTTTCAGGTTAACACCACCGAGCAAAGGGTTCAAGTCTGTTAAAAAGAGTTGGCCTGAAGGAGATTTGGGTTATAGGGGAAAGAATATAAATGAATTGTTGGAGAGGATGATATGATTATTCCTTCAATTTTTAGGAGATGGAAGCATGGTGGTTAGAAAAGAGAAAAAACATAGGAAATTCAGAGGAAGGAGAACTTACCATGGAAGTCACAAAAAAGCTAGAGGAGGTGGTTCAAGAGGGGGGAGAGGAAAAGCTGGATATCACAAACATAAATGGAGTTATGTTGTTAAATACGAGCCGAATCATTTCGGTAAAACTGGTTTTGTCCCTATAAGGAAGAAAAGAATAAAATCGATAAACCTAGAGGAACTGGAAAGAATAGCTGAAGAGAGAAATTTAGAGGAAATAGATTTAAGAGAACTGGGTTTCGATAAACTCTTGGGTAAAGGTAATATTTCCAGACCTTTAACAGTTAAAGCTAGATTTTTTTCAAAAAAAGCTATCGAGAAAATAGAGAAAGTTGGGGGAAAAGTTTTGAAAGTTGATTGAAATGGAAGAAGAGAAGAAGGAAGGTATAGAGAAGAAAATAGCAAGATTCTTACCGAGTATAAAAAGACCAACTTACCAACCAACTTTTAACGATCGTCTCAAATGGACAGGAATAGCACTTTTCCTTTATTTGGCTTTATCTTACATCACTGTTTATGGTGTCGAAAGGACATCTTATGAACAGTTCAGGTTCTTCGAGATAGTTTTGGGGTCAAAGTTTGGAAGTGTGATGACGCTCGGTATAGGGCCTATAGTTACAGCAGGTATAATACTTCAGCTTCTTGTGGGATCTAAGATAATAAATTGGGACACGAAAAAAGAGGAAGATAGGAAGAAATTTCAAACTTGGAACAAATTCCTTGCGATATTGTTTTGTTTCATAGAAGCTGCCGGTTTTGTGGTAGCAGGAGCTTTGCCTATAAGAGGAGATATGTTTATGGTTATCCTTGTGATAATTCAGCTTGCGGCAGGAGGTCTCATAGCTCTTTTCTTGGACGAGATAGTGAGCAAATGGGGCTTTGGTTCAGGGATAAGTCTTTTCATAGCTGCAGGCGTCGCGAATCAAATTTTCGTGAGAGTTTTTTCACCTTTGTCCATAGCTTGTATTCCACCAAAAATAGAAACTTGTTTACCTTCTGCAGATTCACCACCATCAGGCCTCATTTGGCAAATTTTCATAAATCTTTTCTCGAATAAAACTACAGAAGCTCTACTTGCGGCTTTACCTTTGATAACTACTGCTGCAATTTTTCTAATAGTGATCTTCGTTCAAGATATAGGCATAGATATCCCTTTGACATTCGCAAGGATGAGAGGTTTTGGAAGAACTTGGACGATAAAGTTGCTTTACACTAGCAACATTCCAGTGATATTGGCCGCAGCTTTGATAGCTAATTTGCAACTCTTGGGAAGAATCGGAATTCATCCTGTGAGTGCTGAGATGAGTTGTGGTTTATTGGCTTGTTATGATAAAGAGAATAACATAGTAGGTGGTGTACTTTATTACTTAACCTCTCCTACAAAATTTTTAAGTGATTTGGTCTTGGGAAGAATGGAAATCAACGAGGCAATAAGGGCTGTAACTTATTTGATTTTCTTGAGCATTACTGCAATGATATTTTCAGTTTTTTGGGTCTCAACTTCTGGCATGGATGCTGCTTCTGTAGCTGAACAATTGGAAAGTATAGGAATGCAAATTCCTGGGTATAGGAGTGATAAGAAGAGTATGGAAGCCGTGTTGAACAAGTACATACCATACTTAGCAGTGTTAGGTGGTATTACAGTAGGTGCTCTTGCAGCTATAGCAGACTTCTTGGGAGCTATAGGAAGCGGTACAGGTATACTTTTAACTGTTATGATAATTTATAATTATTACGAACTGTTGTCTTCACAAAATCTTGAAAGTGCACATCCAATAGTGAGAAAGATATTGGGTGAATGAAATGGAAATTTGGATGAAAATTTTAGATTTAATTTTCTGGCCGTTAACGCTTTTACCGCCGATCGTATCTATTTTTCTCTTGGCTTCGATAATAGTTGTTTTAGTGGTTTTGATAAATAGGATATTCATCAACAAGAATTTAGTTAAAGAAGTGAGGGAAAAGATGAACGTACTTAGGGAAGAATTTTTAGAGTTGCAGAAAAAAGGGGATATGGAAAAAGCTAAGAAAGTTTTGGATGAAATAACGAAACAAAATTTAAATTACATGAAACATAGCTTAAAAGCTATATTGGTATCTATGGTAGCCATAGGCCTTATAGTTCCTTGGATTCAACACACTTACAAAGATGTAACAGTTGCTAGGCTTCCTTTCGTTCTACCTTACGTTGGCTCGAAGTTGAACTGGTTCCTTTGGTACTTAATAGTTTCTTTTGCTATAAGTTGGATTATAACTAGGTTGGTTGGAGATCATGGCTAACGTCGTGAGAAAAAAAGTCAGAACACCTTCTGGAAGGATTGTTTTGAGGAAAGAATGGAAGAAGCCAAAGGCAGCTAAATGTGCTGTTTGTGGTAAGCCGTTGCAGGGTGTTCCGCGATTGAGGAAAGGTGAGTTGAGAAAATTATCGAAAAGTGAGAGAAGGCCTGAAAGGCCGTATGGTGGCTATCTTTGTGCGGAATGTATGAGGGAAGTGTTCAAAGAGAAAGCGAGAAAGCTTTCACAAAATCAAACTGATAACACCGAGTAACATTGGGATTGGAAGTCCTGGTAAAGGAATTCTTTTCTTCCTAAGGATGAAAAGTGTTGTCAATACTCCTAGGTTTGTTGCTAAAAGCGTTACGAGCATCCTTTCAATACCGTAAACCATGAAAGCAACAGATGGTAACATCGAATAAAAAATTATATCACCAAGGCCAACTTTTATGAAACCAAAATCAACTATCAAAAAAGGTAAGAAATCCAACTTGACTTTAACAGCTTTCCCTACCTTTTTCGGCTTTCCTATGATCTTTTTAAGTGGGCCTGCAAAAACTGCGTAAATATCATAAACAGCGAGTAAAATTGGGAATATTAATACTGTTGGTGGTCTTAAAATGGTTGAAAAATAGGCAGCAACTTCCGAAGCTATAATCAACGAGAAAAATTTGGAAAGGAATCGAAATTTTTTAGAATATGCTGAAAGCAGGATTAAGATCGATAAGGAAGTGGAGAAAAGGATTGGTAATGTAGAATCTGGAAAAATTGTGGATAAAAGGATAGAATTTATGGAAAAAACCGAACCAAGCAAAAAACCAACAACGATAGCTTTTATCAAGTTAAGTTTCTTAAGTTTAACCAGAAAAAGGATGAAAAGGCTGAATAAGAATATTACGGCGAGAAGTGGTAGAGAATTCGCCACAGCCCCTTCGATCGTTCTACCGAAAGGTTCATAAACTTCTTCAGCTATGGGTGAAACGTAGAACTTTGGTGTTATCAACAGAGTTAGGAATTGGGCTAAGAGTGTGAAAATAAACACTCTTTTAACGGCTGACCAAAAAACCTTCTCCATCAAACTTACCTAAGCTTTCACTCTTTTCTCAGCTATTTCTCCGAATACTGGCAACTTAAACCATTCATTTCTGTAGGCTTTTATCATGCAAACAATCCAAAGCACTATCGTTACCAAGCCGATGATTCCTGACAAAACAAACCCAAATAACGGTATCATCCCTAACACAATACCAGCCACTTGCAAAGTTAGGAAAGTTATTGCTGATTGCAATGCGTGGAATTTCACAAACTTACTTCTCTTTTCTATCAAGTAGAAAATTATACCTGTTAGCCATGTTAGCAAGTAGGCCAATAGAGCTTCTACGTTCTCTTTCAACCCTAAAGACGTTTTTTCTTCTTTTCTAGGCATTTTTATATTTTTGTGGACAAGCTTTATAAGCTTTAACTCAATATACTTTAAAGAATATGGGATCTTTAGAAGTGGGAAGAGTAGTGATGAAGATTTCTGGAAGGGAAGCAGGAAGGTATGCTGTAGTGGTCAAAGGACCTGGAAAAGAAAAGAGCGAAAAGAGTTTTGTGATCATAACAGGCCCAAAATTACTAACAGGTGTTAAGAGAAGGAAATGTAACGTTCAACACGTAGAACCATTACCCTATCTCCTTGATATAAAAGAAGATGCTTCAGATGAAGAAGTGATAGAGGCTTTCAAGAAATCAGGCCTAGTGGAAAAGCTTGGATTGAAATTACCGTCCGCTGCTCAGTTGAAAGCGGAAAAGACGAAAGTCGAGAAAAAAGAAGGAGAAAAAGTAGAAAAGAAAGGTAAGAGAGAGAAAAAAGAAAAATAAATTATGTGGCTTATTAAGAGTGAAGAAGAGACAGATCCAGAATACGGGAAAAGACCTGAAGAGAGGAGTTTGGAAGAACTGATCAAATCTTCTGTAGTTATAGTTGACAAACACCCAGGCCCAACTTCACATCAAATAACACAATGGACGAAAGAGATTTTTGGAGTT
>JAWBTN010000053.1:0-7214 GCA_039000415.1 Candidatus Aenigmatarchaeota archaeon
ATTATGGAACTACATGGAGGTTTGTCAATTCTACAATAATTCTTCCAAGCACTGAATGGCAAACTTGCAGCTTCAATTTTGTTCAGCCTTACATGTGCAACTCAACTTATGATGTAGGTGATGACAATTACTTCAGATTCAATTTAACAGATGATGTGGGCCAAACTACTGTAGTCACAGTTCAAGGACCAATAATAACAAAAGACAAAATAAGCATAAATTATGTTTTCGGTAATAACACAAACATCACAAGAGCTTTTGGCATCTTACCTCTAAGGGTTTATGTTTTGGATTTGGTTAGGAATAGACCTGTCGGCTCAGATCTTTCAGCTCAAGCTAGAATAAGCTTCAATGTAACCACTGATGGAACAAATTACAAGTTTGTTGGCTCAAACCAAACTTATCCGAACTTGCCTGGAAATGTTTCTTATGCTTTTGATCCTGATTGTAGCTTTGATGTAGGCTATCAAAAGTGGATTGCTTTTTACAACTCAACTGTTGGAACAGGAGAATGTTACGAATACAATCAAACTGAAGAATTCACGATTGGAATAATCGGCCAGCTTGTTAATTATGTTGTCTCTCCAAATTCAACTAAAAACAGGTTTGTTAGGGAAGAAGAGAACATAACTTGGCGTGGAAATGTAACAACAGATTGCGCAGCAAAAGACGGTGGTATAAGCAATGCTAACGTAACCTTTGAAGCAACTCATGTTGGAACAGGAGGGAAATTCTATTGTGATACTCCTTTGATTAATGAAGGCAACGGTTACTATAGCTGCTTGTTCATAAACAACATAAGTAAACCAGCAAGAAGCTACAAGCTAAACATGAGTTCTTCTAACGTAAGCTGGTTCAATCCAACTTGGACTGAAGTTACTGGCTTGTGTAGTCCAACGCCTTGTGCTTTCTTCGTCGTAACTAGACCAAGTCTTTCAAACCCAAGCGTCTCTTACACTCAAGATGGAGGCTGGGGTGAAAGCTGGTCATTCAAAGTAACATTAACAGATGCGGATCAAGACTACAACAACGTAAGCCTTTGGGTTAGGAACACTTCAGTTCCTTTAATGTCCGGCTGTCCAGAAGCTTCTACATGGCCAAACTTCTACTTAAAAGGAAGCCAGCTTGTTCAGCCCTTGCCTGGAGGTACAGAAGTCAACTTCAATTATCCTTCACCAAATGCTTTCAGCTCAGCTTGTGCTGGTACAAGCTTTGAATTCTTCTTCAATGCAACAGATGGTGAAAGATCAACCAATACAAGCTTGCTCACCTTTACTGTACAAAAAGATGATGTTAATATAACTCTAATAGCAGGAAATGCTACTTTACTGAACAGAAGTCTAGCTCCAGGACAAGAAAACGTTACTTTCAGCGTGAGAATTTATGATACTGATAGGAATTATTTATTGCCTGTTGGGACAGATGGGCCGATAGTTTTCTACGTCACCACAAATCCAAACGATGCGAACAGTTTTGTGGTTGAAGAAACAAAATCACAAGTTGGTCCTGCTGGTTTTGTGAATCACACTTTCCCGAAAGCTGAAACAAGGTGCAATTATGGAATAGGTCCACAAAGATGGAGAGTTGAGTTTGGCTCAACAAGCAATGTCTACAAAGCTATAAACTCGACATCAACTTATGGTGAAGATTTCTTCATCAACTTGACAACTTATCCATTGCAGGTTAACGTCTTGCTTCCAAACAATCAGAGCTTTAGACGTGGAATAGATTTAATAACTTATGTTGGAAATGTTACTGATGATTGTGGTGGCGTAGTTGGAGCAAGCGTTGAGTTCAGAGCAAAACCAGAAGAAATCAATCCTTCTTCAACTTGTTTGCCTTCCGAAGTTGTAGACCACAAAAATGGAACTTATTCTTGCAGCAAGCTGCCTTCAAGTGATTGGTCCATGACATATCACAATTTAACCATGAACGCTTCTAAACAGTACTACACTTCTTCAGAAGTGATAGAGAAACAAGATTCTTTTGTGATAGCAACCAATCCAAGAGTAGAAGCTTTAACACCAACAAGCAAGTGCAGAGCTAGTGAGTGTTTAAGCAGCGATAGCAATTATGGCTGGGGCGAGCTCTGGAATTTCTCAGCAATAGTTCAAGATTTGGATCAGGGAGCTTATGAGTTTGAGAGATTAAACATAAGCTTGTGGATAGATTTTGGCTCAGGTTACCAGCTTGTGAACTCAACAATCTGCTCAGCTCCAGATTGCTCCTCTCCAAAAACCATAAGCTTCCTTCAAACATTCACTTGTGAAAATATTGGAAGCTGGCCTTTCAAGATAAATGTTTCAGATTACTGGGGTTACAAGAACGAGAGCAGCGGAAGCATAACAATAAATCCTGATAGTGTGGAAGTCGAGTTCATCTCAAGCCCAGAAAAGATTGATAGGGAAGTTGGAAACACGGAAGGAACTTTTGTTCTCAGGATAAAAGATTTGGATAAAAATGAATACTTGCCAGCCAATGTCAATGCTTCATTCTACTTCACAAAAGATGGTTCAACCTTTACTGTTAAAAATGAAACAAAGACTAACTCTTCAGGTCACATTGCCATAACCATTGATCCAGATTGTTCTTATTCAGTAGGAATACAGAAGTGGGATGGTGGAACTTCTGGTGATTATTGTTACTACAGTGAAAATTACACGCAAAGGAGTGGAGGTCCTTACGATGCTCCAAAGTACAACATCACTGGTCAAATAAAAGTCAATCTCTTGCAACCATATTATCAGCAAATCTTCAATGTTACTCAGCAAATCTTGATAAGATTTAACACAACAAGTGATTGTTCAGCTGAAGGATTGATAGCAAATGCAACTTCACCTTTGGCTCAAGTAGAATTGAGATCACCTACTGGAGAATGGGAAGTTTGCTCTCCATTGAACAATGAATATGATGGCTGGTACAACTGCACTTGGGATTCAACTGGAAAGAAAGAAGGCTATTGGAGCATAAACTTGACTGCAAGCAAACTTCCAAATTACAACTTGAATGAAACCATGTTTGTTGATTGGTTCTGGTTAGAAAACTGGAATGCAAGCAGCGAGAATGCAAGTGTTTATGTTTGGAATTATTCAACAAGCTCGTGGCAAAAGATTGATTTAGATGAAGCTAAAGGTTGGAGCAGCAAGTTCAATTTCACCATAGATATTTATGATCAAGAAGGCGATACAATAAACTGCAGTTTGTTCATAAGCAAAGATGATCAAGAGAATTGGGAATATGTTGGGAGCTCTATTCTACAAGGTACAAAAGGAATTCCAACTGTCGGAATTTGTAGCGTTATTTACCAAGGCTTTTCTTGTGAAAATATAGGAAACAGAAATTGGTTCAAGTGGCAAATTCAGAATGGTGAGCCAGCAAACACTTACAACACTTCAGCTTTCAATGCTCCAAAGTTGAGTGAATCGCTTGTGAGCTTGAGCTTGATCGAAGGAAACAATGCTTACATCAACAGAAGCTCTGGAATAAATCAAGTAAGAAGACTAGCGATAAATGTCTTTGATTTGGAGAAATATGAGCATGTAAACAATGCAAATGTTAGCTTCTGGATAACAAATGATTCAATGAACTACAGGCTTGAAGCTGTGAATCAAACTAGTGTGGAAGGGAATGCAAGCTATTACTTCAATCCAAACTGCACTCACAACACAGGAATACAATACTGGAAAGCTGGCACAACAGATTCTTGCTATGTTGATGTTAACACGAGTGAATTCACCATAACTATAATTGGCGATTTAATTGGCACAATTCACCAACCAAATGGTCAAGAGTTCTTGAGAGGAAGCAATGTTACTATAAATGCTAGCTTGTACGATGAATGTTCTGTACCAATTTCAGAAGCTACGGTGAACTTCACCATGAAATCTTTACAAACATTCCAAGAGTTTGTTTGTTCTCCTGTTGTTGATGAATCGAACATTTACAATTGCACTTTCAACACTTCTTCACCAGAAATAATGCCTGCACGCTGGTACAATGTTAGCATGAAATCGAGTAAAATTTACTACAACACCAACACAACAACAAAATACCAAGCTTTCTGGATTGAAACCACACCAGAATTAACAAATCCTGTTGCCATTCCAAGTGGAGATGGAAGTTGGGGCGAAAGCTGGTTATTCAAGGTTAATTTCACAGATGAAGATCTAGACACCAATTGGGTAAAGCTATGGTTAAATAGAGGCAGACAAACAGATCCAACACAAGTTGCCATAAACCAAACAGTTTCTGGAGTAAATATAACAGTTGAGTTCAATTTATCTAATCCTTTCTCTGAAGACGACTTTAACAGAAACAGAATTGTTGAGTTCAAGTTCAATGCAACTGACGCCCCGCCAATGGGAAATCCTGAAGATCAAGCAGACACGGGTTGGCAATATCTTGAATTGAAGCCCGATAATGTTTCTATAACTTTGATTGAACCTATAAATCTTGTATTCAACAGAAGCTCTCAGAAGAATAGCAAGATCAACTTCACAGCACAGATAATTGATATAGACAGAAATCAGCCTTTGCCTGCTGGAAGAACAGCAAAGTTCTATTACACTAAAGATGGAATTAATTACATAGACAGTGGTTTTAAATATACAATAAGCGGAGGTTACATAACTCAAAACATAACTTTAGACTGTAGTTTTTCAGTTGGTCCGCAGTACTGGCTTGCTGGTACTGCAAACCAATCAACAGCTTATGCATGGGAGCTTAAGAATTCTTCTGTAGCTAGTTTCACAATTATCACAGAAGATCTTAGTGTTAACATCACTGCCCCAATAAACAATTATCCATGGAATGCTCCAATAAGAGGTATAGACAACATAACACTTTATGCTGAAGTGAAAGATGATTGTGGATATGTTGCGGGAGCAAGTTTAGTGTTCTATGTTCATGATCCTAACTGTGGTGGGGGAATTTGTGAGTGTAGAAATGTTGTAGACTATGGTAATGGAACTTACAGTTGCACTATATTAGCATCAGAAACCTTAACTTGGGATACAGGCTGGCATAATGTAAGCGTGGAAGTGAGCAAACAAAACTACAATGGAAGCTCGGACTTCCAAGAAAATGCTTTCTACTTGGCAACTGTCCCAGAAATCACACCACTTGGTTATCCACCAATAACTGCAGTTTCAACTACTGGAGATGGTGGTTGGGGCGAACTCTGGAAGTTTGAAGCTTGGGTTGTTGATTGGGACAATGATGATGTTAATGTTTCACTTTACTTGAACCTTGATGGGAATTGGGTGTTGAGAAATTCAACTTTGATTAAAGCTCAAATTCCAACACAAGTTACTTTCTATGAAACATTCGAGTGTAAGGATATAGGAAATAACAAGGGATACAAGTTTGTTGCCACAGATGTTTGGAACTATCAAGACCAGAAAAACAGTAGTTTCAACATCTATAAGGATGACATAGGAGTTGAATATGTGAGTGGATCAGGAGAACAAGTTAAGAGAGAAGGAAATGAGATAGTTTTGATAAAAGTGAAGATTTGGGACTCTGACAGAAATGTTTTGGTTGGTAGTGGAATAAACGGAAGCTTATATGTAACATCCCAATCTTTAGGAAATAGTGGCAATTCTTCAACTTACATCTTGTACGGCAAAAACACAACAGATTCTGAAAGTGTATTAACATTCCACTTTGATCCAAATTGTAGTTTGGGTGTTGGTGTACAAAACTGGAAAGCCGGAACTGAAGGTGATGCTTGTTACAAGGATAGCCAGCCTGAACTTGGATTTATTGTAACAATTATTGGCCAACTTAAAGTGGATTTGGTATCTCCAATCTATAGAAGCAACATAATTGTTGGTGAAATCGTCAACATAAATTCTTCCGTGTTTTCAGATTGTTTGAATGAAGGGCTATTGAGTGGGGCTAATGTCAAGCATGAAGCTAGATCACCAACACTACAATTTGAAAACATTCAACCAGTTCAAGATCAAGGCAATGGTTATTACAATTCAACATGGAACACAAGCTTCCATGTAGGTGGGAATTGGAGCTTCAGGATAAATGCAAGCTTACCAAACTACTACAGCAACTCCACTTTATTCTTGAATTGGGTTTACTTGAACAACACGCCACCAATTGTTGAAAATCTGACTGTCACTCCAACCATAGGTGGTTGGGGCAAGAACTTTACTTTCAGTGCAGATGTTTATGATACACAATATGATGATGTGGTTTGTAAGCTATTTGTTTACACAGGAAAGCAACAGTGGGAATACAAAGGTAGCTCAACTGTTAACTTTGGTGTTGGTAAGTGTAATGTAACTGTTAGTGACTTTACTTGTCAAGACATAAACACGAGCTCTCCAACCAAGTTTAAATTCCAGATAGAAGATGGTACTGCAAGCAACACTTTCAACACTTCAGAAGTTCTTGCGCCAGAAATAACAAGAAATGATGTTTTGATTGAATATGTTTATGGGAATGAAAGTAGTGTGAATAGAAATGGTGATAACTCAGTTCTTCTCATCTTGAGAATTTTCGACACGATTAAAGGAAGTTATGTTGGAAGTGGTGTAGAAGGCAAAATTTTCGTGACAAAAGATGGAAATAATTATGATGCAGGCACAAGTAATACAACAAATTCTTCCGGCTATCTAAATGTTTACTTCAACCCAGAAACAAGCTATTCAATTGGTAAACAAAAGTGGAAAGGTGGTACTTATGGAGATACTTGCTACAAAGATGCTAACACAACAGAAGAATTCAACCTCACAATAATAACAGACATGTTCAGTAATTTGCTTGAACCATCCCAAGGCTCAGAATTCTTGAGAGGAGAAAACATAACTTTCATTTTCACCATCACAGACGAGCAACCTGTGGGAATAGATGGTGCAAACGTCAGTTTAACTTTGATAAATGAAAATTCTCAATCTTTTGAGTGCTCGCCAATAGTTGAATATGGTAATGGTGAGTACAGATGCACGATAAACACTTCTCATCCAAAACTTTTGCCAGCAAGATGGTACAATGTTAGCATACACTCAAACAAAACTTACTATGTTTCAAACACAACACTTTACCAAAATGTCTTCTTCATAAAAACCAAGCCTGAATTGACAGCACCAAATGTTTCTTCCCAGCAAGGAGGTGATTTAGGAGGCTGGGGTGAAACTTGGACTTTCAAAGTTAATGTTACAGATGAAGATAGAGACAATGTGACAGTTTATCTGAAGATA
>JAWBTN010000054.1:0-7017 GCA_039000415.1 Candidatus Aenigmatarchaeota archaeon
AGGTAACATAATACTTGGGTATAAAGAGAGTAGAAAATACATAAAAGTTAACAAAGCAAAGCTCGTTGTTTTGGCCAATAATGCTCCTGAAAAGATAAGGAAGGAAATTGAACATAATGCAAGCATCGCTGGAATAAAAGTTGAGATTTTCGATAAAGGTAGCAAAGATTTGGGAATACTTTGTGGTAAACCTTATCCAGTAAGTGTGCTAGTGATCAAATGGTAATTAAATTTGACACCGAAAGCATAAGGCTTATGACGATTTTTGAGAATTTGACAGGAGTACAAGTTAGGGATTGTTTAGTTGAAGAAGATACGGTATATTTTCTAGTGGATGAAGAAAAAATCGGCATGGCCATAGGCAAAAATGGTAGTGTTGTTAAAAATGTGGAAGCGGCTATTAACAAAACTATAAAACTTTTCGGTTTTTCTGACGATTTGACAAAATTTATCAAAAATCTCATACCGAAAGCTACTAACATAAAGATCATGAATAGCGAAGACGGGAAGAAGGTAGAAGTGGTGGTTGAAAAAAGTGAGAAGCCTTTGGTCATAGGAAGAGAAGGAAAAAATTTAAAAATAATCAAAGAATTACTCAAGAGAAATTATGATGTTAGTGAATTGGTGGTAAGGTGAAAAAATGCCAGGAGAATTTTCAGCTAGAAAGCTTAGAAGAGTGAGGAAGAAGTTCAAATGGAAAGATATACGCTACAAAAGAAGGGTTTTACAATTATGGAAAAAAGATCCGCTTGAAGGTGCTCCTCAAGCTAGAGGTATAGTTATAGAGAAAAGAGGTGTGGAACAAAGAAAACCTTGTTCTGGCCTAATAAAAGCTGTGAGAGTTCAACTCTTGAAAAATAACGTTCAAGTAACTGCACACGTACCTGGTGAAGGTGCTATTGATATAATAAATGAACATGATGAAGTTTTGATAGAAAGTATAGGAGGGGCTCAAGGCGGTCCTAAAGGAAGCATGTGGGGTATAAAGTATAAGGTGGTTGCAGTCAATGGTGTTGCTTTGAGTGAAATTTTATCTGGGAAAAAGCAAAAGCCAACAAGGTGATTAGATGGTTGAGATAAAGTTGTTTGGTAAGTGGAGTTTTGAAGGTGTGGAAGTAAAAGATCCGGGACTAAAGAGATACGTAAACTTACAGCCCGTAGTAGTACCAAAAACTGATGGAAGATATGCCAAACAACAATTTCACAAAAGCAAGATGAACATAGTTGAGAGATTCGTCAACAAACTCAGAGTACCTGGACACAGAGGAAAAAAGCATGTATTAACTTCTGATAGGAATGTTGATAAAACACTAACTCATTACAAAATAGTTGAAGAAGTTTTTGAGAAAATAGAGAAAATTACTGGAAAAAACCCAATAGCTGTTTTAGTTGGAGCTATAGAAAACGCTGCGTGGAGAGAAGAAATAACAGCTTACCAATTGGGTGGTATAATTGTCAGAAGAGCTGTAGTTACAAGCCCCCAGAGAAGGGTTGATGTTGCGTTGAGGAATATAGTACAGGCAGCTTATAGAAAAAGTTTTGGTAAAAAAGTTTCAACAGTTGATGCTTTGGTTGAAGAAATAATCGGTGCTTACAATAACGATCCAAGTAAATCAGAAGCTATAAGGGAGAGGGAAAGGGTTGAAAGGGAAGCCGAAGGTGCGAGGTAAGAGTATTGGTAGTTTTTTAGTATTGATTTATTGAACAGTTACTTAGTATTAACCGCAACTTACACAACAACATCTACGCCCACTGCTACTTGTTGGAAATGGAAATACTGAAACCCCACCTGTAGTTTCATTAGTGATGTACGTTTCTTCCTGAGCGATTATTACGATTATTATATCTCTGGCTATCATATACGCAACTAGCACCGCAACTAATATCAAGATTAGGTATAACATTGTTTTCTCTTGCATAATGTTTATTTAAACTCAGGAGTATATAACTTTTCTCTATGAGACAAAAATCTTAAAATGATTAAGTTCCTAAAGGATAATTTATTGGTGATATTTTGGCAAAAAAAGAAATGATCGAAAGGATTAAAGAAGTTATGAAAGATCCTGTTAGGATAAGAAACGTTGCCACGAGTAGCCATGTTCATCATGGAAAAACAACCCTAACTGACAACTTGATGGCTGGTGCAGGAATGTTAGCGGAAGAGATGGCGGGAAAAGTTATGTATACTTGGTTTGACGAGCAAGAAAGGAGAAGACAATTGACGATTTATGGAGCAAACGTTTCCATGGTCCATGAATATGAAGGTAAAGATTATCTCATAAATTTAGTAGATACACCTGGTCACGTAGACTTTGGTGGTGATGTAACTAGGGCTATGAGAGCTGTTGATGGTACTATAGTCTTAGTCGATGCTGTTGAAGGTATAATGCCGCAAACCGAGACAGTTTTTAGACAAGCACTTAGAGAATACGTTAAACCTGTTTTATTTATAAATAAAACTGATAGGTTGATAAAAGAATTGAAACTTTCGCCACAAGAAATGCAAAAGAGGTTTGAAGAGGTTATAAGAGATGTTAATATATTAATTCAAAAATATGCTCCTCCTGAATTCAAGGATAAATGGTTGGTAAATGTTTCAAACGGTAGTGTGGCTTTTGGATCTGCTTACAAAAGATGGGCAATTTCTATACCGTTCATGCAAAAAACTGGAACTACTTTTAAGGACATAATCGAATTAACACTTGCTGGAAAAGAGGAAGAACTTGCCAAGAAAGCTCCTTTACATCAAGTTGTGCTTGATATGATAATAAAACATTTACCAAATCCTCTTGAAGCGCAAAAATACAGGATATTGAAAATTTGGAAAGGAGACTTGAATTCAGAAATAGGAAAGCAAATGCTAGCTTGTGACTCAAACGGTAAGCTCGCTGCTATAGTGACAAAAGTTGTTCCCGATCCTCATGTTGGTTTTGTCGCAACGCTTAGAATTTTTTCTGGAAAAGTTTTTAAGGGAAAGGATGTTTACCTTGTAGGACAACATAAACAAGAAAAGATACAACAAGTAGCGGTGTATAAAGGAATATTGAGAATTCCTGTTGAAGAAGTTACAGCTGGCAACATAGCAGCAGTTGTTGGTATTCCTGACGCATTCACAGGAGAAACAGTTTGTGAACCAGATTCAATCATCGAACCTTTTGAAGAAATAAAACATCTTTTCGAGCCAGTGGTAACTAAAGCGATAGAACCGAAAAATCCGATGGATTTGCCAAAACTAGTCGAAGCTCTTAAGAGGATAGGTAGGGAAGATGCTGTATTGCAAGTTAAGATAAATCAAGAGACTGGAGAATACCTTGTTTCTGGATTAGGCGAACTCCATTTAGAAGCTAAAGTGGAAAATAAACTGAAAGAAATTGGAATTGATGTTGAGATGAGTAAACCGATAGTTGTTTATAGAGAAACTATTTTCGGTAAATCTCCAGAAATAGAAGGTAAATCCCCAAATAAACATAACAGATTTTATATAGTTGTAGAACCGCTTGAAGATGGTGTTTATAAAGCGATGTTAGAAGGTGATATTCCTGGTGAAATTGAATTCAAAGGTAAACACACAGAAATTTTCAGAAAAATTTCACAGAATGGCATGGATTATGATGAAGCAAAAAATATAATACTAATTCATAACAAGAATGTTTTGATAGATTTAACGAAAGGAATTCAGTTTTTAAACGAAGTGATAGAAATGGTTAAAGAAGCTTTTAGAGATGTTATGGATGAAGGACCTTTAGCTAGAGAACCTTGTACTAAAGTTAAAGTTAAGCTTGTGGATGCAGAACTTCATGAAGATCCTGTTCATAGAGGACCTGGTCAAATAATACCAGCAGTTAGATACGCTATAAGAGAAGGAATGCTAAAAGCAGACCCAACCCTACTTGAACCAAAACAAATCATAAGGATAGATGTACCCTCAGAGCTTTTAGGTGAAGTTATAAGAGAAGTGGAAAATAGAAGGGGGCAAATACTTGATATGAAAGAAGAAAGAGGAGCTAGTATAGTTATCGCCAAGATGCCTGTGAGCGATATGTTTGGTTTTGATTCTAGTTTAAAATCTGCAACTTCGGGTAGAGGATTTTACAGTTTAATAGAAACAGTTTTCGAAAAACTCCCATCAGAGCTAAGAGAAGATGTGATAATAAGTATAAGGAAGAGAAAAGGTTTACCAGAAGAAATGCCAAAACCTGAAACGTAAACATATTTAAATATTCGTGCTAAATAAGATTAGAAGGAGAAAATGCCTGCAAAACCAAACATTAACTTGATGACAGCAGGACACGTAGATTCTGGAAAATCTACACTCATAGGTAGATTGTTATACGATAGCGGTGCCATAAGAGAAGAAGAAATGAGGAAGTTGAGAGAACTAGCAGTTGAGCTTAAAAGAGAAACTTTCGAGTTTGCTTTTATAATGGATACTGTAAAAGAGGAAAGAGCAAGGGGTTTGACGATAGATATAATGCATAGACCTTTTGAAACTGAAAAATGGTTCTTCACGATAATAGATTGTCCTGGTCATAGAGATTTCGTTAAGAACATGATAACTGGAGCAAGTCAAGCTGATGCAGCACTCTTTGTTATTTCAGCAAAAACCGGTGAAGGTATACAAGAACAAACCAAAGAACATGCCTGGTTGTTAAGAGTCCTTGGAATAAACCAGATAATAGTTGTTATAAATAAGATGGATACCGTTAATTACGATGAAAAAAGATTTGAGCAAGTTAAACAAGAAGCCATGGAACTTTTAAGAAAAATTGGTTATAAAGTTGAAGATATACCATTCGTTCCCGTATCAGCTTATTACGGTGATAATGTAGTTAAGAAATCTGATAAAATGCCTTGGTACAAAGGTGGTACTTTAGTTGAAACTTTAGATGCTGTGATAAAAGAACCTGAAAAACCTATAGATAAGCCGCTAAGAATACCAATCCAGGACGTTTACAGCATAACTGGTGTTGGTACAGTACCTGTTGGAAGGGTTGAAACCGGTATTCTGAGAGTTAATGATACTTTAGTGTTTGAACCGGCAGGTGTGAAAGGTGAGGTGAAATCAATAGAAATGTTCCATAAACAAATCCCAGAAGCGAAACCGGGAGATAACATAGGTTTCAACGTCCGTGGTGTATCCAAAGAGCAGATTAAGAGAGGAGATGTTGCCGGACATCCTAACAATCCTCCGACAGTGGCTAAAGAGTTTACAGCACAGATAATAGTTTTGAACCACCCGAGTGTTATCACCGCTGGCTACACACCAGTTTTTCATTGCCACACGGCTAGCGTAGCATGTAGAATAGAAGAGATAATATCTAAAATTGATCCGAGAACAGGAGCAGTTATTCAAGAACACCCAGATTTCATAAAAACTGGTGATGCGGCTAAAATTAGAGTTGTACCTACAAGACCTATGGTAATAGAAAAACAGTCAGATTTTCCTGAATTGGCAAGGTTTGCTATAAGAGATATGGGTATGACTGTGGCTGCAGGAATTTGCTTGGATGTAGTTAAAGCCAAGTAGTTATTTAGTACTCTTTCCACTCTTTTTTATTAATTGCACTTGGTTCTATTTTTAACTAAAGATGTCAAAAAAATCATTTCTAAATATTAAAAACAATATAATTCTCCAAAAAATCTTCCTGGATTCTTGGATTAAAAAATATTAAATAGTGTGTGTGACTTTAATTTTTTAAGTTAAAACCAAAAAGAATTTAAACTAAGCAGATTAAAGAAAGTTAAAGTGATACCATGCAACTCGCAAGGATAAAGCTTTCAGGAAAAGATCCAAAAGAATTGGATAGTATTTGTTCTGAGATAAAAGATATTGCAAAAAAGTTTGGTGTTTTGACTAGAGGTCCGATCCCACTTCCAACAAAAGTTATGAGGGTTGTTACTCTAAAAACTCCTTGTGGTGATGGGTGTGGACATGGTAATGCTACTTATGATAAGTGGGAACTTAGAATCCACAAACGTGTTATAGATGTTCAAGCAGATGAAAGAGCGTTGAGACAAATAATGAGGATAAACATTCCTAGAGATGTTTACATTGAGATAAAACTACAAGATTAAATTTTTAAGATTCGCTCGATAGGAGAATTAAATGAAAATATTACCGATAGCGTTTGATAGTCTAGGTACAAGATCGATGGCTTGTTTTGTCGAGAGTGAAGGAATTAAAGTAATGATAGACCCGGGAGCAGCTTTAGCGCCTTCGAGATATGGTTTAAAACCACATTCGATAGAGTTGAATAAATTAGAAAAAGATTGGAGTAATATAGTTGATTTCTCTCTCAAATCTGAAGTAATAATAATAACACATTACCATTACGATCATCATAATCCGTGGAGAAATTTAGAAATTTATAAAAATAAAATTCTGTTGGTTAAGAATCCTGTTGAGAATATTAACTTCAGTCAAAAGCAGAGGGCCTCCTTCTTCTTGAAAAAAATTGAAAATTTTCCAAAATTACTCGAATATTGTGACGGAAAAAATTTTGAATTTGGTAATACTAAAATAAAGTTTTCTGAACCAGTTTTTCATGGTACAAATCAAAAGTTGGGTTGGGTTGTTGAAGTTTTAATAGAAGATTCCACAGGAAAGTTTATTTACACGAGTGATGTTGAAGGTATTGTAGTTAAAGATCAACTGGATTTCATATTAAAAAATAAACCAGACTTCTTGATTTTAGATGGTCCTATGACTTACATGCTGGGGTATGGATACAGTGAAGAAAATTTGAGAGATTCTATAGAGAACATAATAAAAGTTATGGAAAAAACAGAGGTTAAAACTATAATAATAGACCATCACTTGATGAGGGATTTAAAATATAGAGAAAAAATATATTCATTGTTGAAATTTGGGGAAGAGAAAAAAATAAAAATAATTTCTGCCGCAGAATTTTTGAATAAACCGATAGAAATGTTGGAGGCAAGAAGAAAAGAGTTGTACGAAAAATATCATAACTTTGAGCTAAGGAATAATGTAAAAATATGTGAGTTTAATGAAGA
>JAWBTN010000055.1:0-6971 GCA_039000415.1 Candidatus Aenigmatarchaeota archaeon
TGCAAATTACTACTTCCAAGCAAGATGCTCACCTAAATATCAAGTGGGATATCAAAAATGGAAAGCTGTTTTAAGCAACGATGCTTGTTACCAAGACAATTCAACAGAAAGTTACTTTAATTTATCAGTATTAGTTACAGGAGATATTATTCTCGATTTTATAAGACCAGATGGTCTAACAAACTACACACAAGAACAAGAAATTCCATTCTTAGGAGCAACTACTGACGATTGTGGAGATGCTTTAACAACAACAGTAAGATACTTTGCAAACAAATCTAGCCAATCATTCGAATGCTTGCCAGTAAGCCAAGTAGGAGCTAACGCTTACACTTGCGACTGGCAAACAGATATTTCCACACCTATGGGATGGTACAATGCTACCATGATTGTGGACAGAACTTACCATTATTCAAACAGCACTGCAAATCTTGGTTCACCAGGTTTATTCTATTTATTCCCAATCAAAAAACTTGAGAATCCTTCAGCTATGCCAACAACAGAAGGTTGGGGTTATAGAAACTGGAATTTCTCTGTAATGGCAAGCTCAGGAGATTCAGAAAATGTTTTGAATGTTAGCTTGTATATGGCAAAATCTTGGCCTCCTACAACAAAGTGTGATGCTCCTACTTGCTTGAACCAGACACCAACAGAATGCTTTAACTGCATAAACTCTCTTAAAACTTGGTTTAGAAACTTTTCAGCTAGTGAGCAAGGAACTTGGTATTATCAGTTTAAAATGGACGGAAAAGAAACTGAGCAAGTTTTGTCAGTTACTGTAGAAAAAGATGATAGCTTGATAGAATATGTGGAAGGAAACAATTCTTTTGCAAGATATTCTCCCGCTCAAGCTGCCAAGCTTGTAGTAAGAGTTTTTGATTTAGACGCTAACACTTACAATTTAAATCCTCCAGCAAGCGTTAACTTTAGAATAAAATACAACGGAGTTTACGATAGAATTGTAGGAAGCAACACAACCAATTCTTCAGGTTATGCAGAATTTTATTTCACTCCTGACTGCAGTTTTAATGGCGGCAATCAACACTGGTATGCTGAAATAAATTCAAGCGAACCAAACTACAAGCCAAGCACTTCACAAGAATTCAACATAAGCTTGGATGTTTCTGGTTGTATACCACAAGTAAAAGTTTTCACAATTTACAACCCAAGAGAAGTTTTCCTATATCGCAACTTTACTGTTAACGCAAGCATAACAACAATCGGCCCAGAAGGAAGTCAAGCAGAGAATGTTTATGTTAACATAAGCTTGCCTTCCGGCTGGCAAGTTGACGAAAAAACGAAAAGCTTAGGTAGCATACAAGTAGGTGAAGTGAAAACAGTTTGGTGGAATGTAAATGCCACAAGCTATGGTTTAGCTAATGTAACAGTTTTTGCAAACTCAAGCAATGCTGGTAGCGATTCTTTAACTTCTGAAAATTTTGTTGTTTACAAGCTTATGCCTTCTTCTCTTCCAACAGAATCTTTGCCAGAAATCTTGGGAGCGAATGAAGAAAAAATATTTTCATGGCAGTGTGAAGCAGGCCAATACAGAATTGCAAACTTGACTATAGCTTCAACAAACTTAACTTCTCAGCCGAAAGAAGTTTTGTTGAGAGTTTTTGCTTATAATGGTAGCAATTGGATTGATGTGCTTCATAGCTACAAAATCAACTTAACTTCAGAAAGAATAGATTTTGTTCCTATATTGCAGAATCAGTTAAATGCAAATGAAACTGGCTATTGCAGAGTTAAAATAAGCAATTTGGGAAGCAATCCTATCAACTTAACCAACTTAACTCTTTCAGCTTACTACAATGAAACTGTTGGAGTTCAGGATATTCAAGTTAAAGTTGAAGGTCAAGCCACTGCAGGAATAGAACCAAGCGAAGAATTTTTCAATGTTAGTGTGAAAATTGCAAATTCTAATTCTAAAAGCTATTCAGGAACTCTTTGGCTCAACATCACAAACAGTTCAGGTTATTTAGTTTACTCCTCTTCTCAAACTGTTAACATTCCAGCTAATAGCATAGCTCTGATCAACTTTACTGATATATCCACTTCTAATTGGCTAGAAGATGAGTACAACTTAAAAGCTTACTTAAGCTATGATTCAAGCTCAGCTGAAAGAAATGAAAAGTTGATATTCAAATCTATCTCTGTTTCAAGCAAATCAAGCAAATGGATTTGCAATTCTTCAACAGAGCAATACAACGTCACAATAGTTCATCCTTTTGCTGATACTATAGAATATAATGTAAGCCTGGAAGTTCCTTCTGGCTGGAGCTTTGATCCAAGCTATCAGCTGATAACTGCAAATTCTCCTGGAAATTATGCGGTAAGCTTCAACTTAACTTCAAGCAATGCTGAAAATGAAATTGCAATTGTTAACGCAACTGTAAGCTATGTGCATGCAGGAATTCAAAAATCGAAAAAATCAAGCTTTACAATACAAGAAAGTAATTCTATAGCTATTTTGGAAGTGGTGAGAGAAACTCCAAAGCTTGTGGGAAAAGATACTGTCTTTGATTCTCAGCTAACAATCCACAACAAAGGATGTGCTCCTACAAGCGGGACAACAATAGTTAAAGAAGTTTTATCAACAGGATGGACTCCTGCAAACCCATCAATAAAAACAAATGAGTATGGAAGTGATGTTCAACTCATTTCAAGCTCAGTTGATTTGATAAATAACGTAATAACATGGCAGCTAGGCTCCATAGCAGTAAACAAGTATGCAGTCCTAACTTACCAAGTTAAGTCTCCTCCAAGCTTAAGCCAGCAAGGAAGCTTTAGATACAACATAAGCTGGGAAGATAAAAATCTGGAAGAAGAGAAAGCTTTTGCTATTCAAACTTTCAGCTATACGCAAGAATCTCATCTAGAGTTTGATTTAGAAGTTTTGCAACAAGCTGATTATCCATGGCCTGAGCCAAGAAGCGCTCAGTTGAATAAAGATTACAACTACAGCTTGAAAGTAACTAATGTTGGCGACACTTTAGCAAGTGGTTGGAATGTAAGCATAAAAATACCAGAAAGTTGCGAAGTTAAGCAGATATACAATTCAGGATCTTGGGATGAAAATTCAAGAAAAATCACATGGCAACTTCCTGACTTGGCTGTTTATTCAAGCGTGAGGCTAAACTTCACTTTAAATTGCTCTTCTGCAGGAAAGCAAGTCTTAATAGCAGAAGGGATAAAAGATACTAGAGAAGAAACAAGCTTTGTTAACAACACAAACATAAACTGCTTTGGCTCAAGCTGCTCTTTAACCCAAGCCTACAGCTTCACTAAACCAAGCAATGCAAGATATGAAAAATTGAAGGAAGTAAGCTTTCTTGTGAATTATGAGTGGGGAGGACAAAATGTAACGATTGGGCAAGCTTCTGTAAGTTTTGCTGATGATTTGCTTAATTACAAAATTGCTTGGCAGAATTATTCCTTAGGTTCTTCAAGCGGAAAAGTTTGGGGCAATTACAGCATAGATGAAAGTGAGCAAGAAAAATTCATTTCCGCGGTCAGAAATATTGTTTTAAATTCTTACGCAGACGCAACTCATGAACCAAAAGCCAATTTAACAGTTGAAAAAATTGCCTATACTTGGAAAACCGGAAAGCTTTTCGAAGAAACTCAAGAGCTATTCGCGAAAATTAAAGTTTACACTTATGCTCCCTTACTTGCAAACTCAACTCTATACATAAACGCAGATAAAACAAGAACCATAGGAGGGTGGGGAGAGCAATTCAATTTCAGCGTGATGGTAAGAGATAGGTTTGGCCGTGATGTTACAGTTTATGCATGGCACAGAAAAGGAATTGCTGATTATTCACTAATAGGAAGCTGGACTTGCCATTCTTGCTTGGAATGGACTCAAGTTAATTTCACTTATGATTATGTTGGTTCAGATATAGGAAGCTGGGAGTTCAAGTTCAATGCAACAAATGCAGATGGTAGCTCTGAGTTGCCAGGTTATGGTTATACAGTAGAAGCTGATGAAATAAACGTTTACAACATTTCTCCAACCTGGAATTCCATTGTTAACAGAAGCCAACTAACAAACTTTGTTTTGCAAGTTTGGGATCGAGACAATCAAAGCTATCCTGGTTATTTGCAAGAAGGCCAAGCAGATGAAGGAAGAGGTAAAATCTTTATTTCCAAATTCGGAAGCCCAGAAACTTTTGATTCATCGCCAGCAATTTCAGCAAACGCTACTGGTCATTTAATAAGAAGCATGCAAAATTCTTCTGACAGTTGGTGCAAAGTTAGCGATTATTACCTTGGCCAAAATTATTGGAAAGGAGGAGTTAGTGGAGCAACAACTTACAAAGACAACATAACTCAAACAATGCCTTTCTGGTTGATGGGAGATTTGTCTAACAGCTATTTAACCCAGCCATTAGGTGAGCAAAACTTCACTCGTGGCCAAACCATAAGCTTTGATGGTGTGATAAAAGATGATTGCAATGATGTGAAAACAGATGCTGCTAAATTTGGAGCTGAATACAGAATTAGCCATGGAGAAACAACTTATGTTGTTGTTGCAAGCTTAGCTTCAGCAAGCTGGCAAGTTCCTCAAGATGCCCCCCTTGGTTGGTACAATGTAACCATGATAGCTTTTGCTGAAGGAAGTGAAGAAGGAAAATATTGGAATGGTAGCTTCTTCAAAGAAAATGCTTTCTTCATTGCAACAGTTCCTAAACTTGACAATCCACAAGTTCAGCCCTTGGTGGGAAGCTGGGAAATCAAGCCTTTCAATTTTAGCGTTTATGTGACTAGTGAAGATGGAGAAGCAGTTTTAACAAAACTCTGGCTTAAAAATTCAAGCTTTGATTGGTTTGAAGAGAATTCAACTTATTGCACTAACTGCAACAATTACTTCTTCCTAACCCAAAAGAACTTCACTTGTGAAAATATTGGTGAATGGCAAGCTAAATTCAACGCAAGCTCAGCAACAAGCTTCACAAACGAAACTCCTGTGATCAGTTTCAACATTACAAAATCAGCAATTTCAATAAACTATGCTGAAGGAAATGATACAATAGTAAATAGAAGTGACTTTGCTCCTGGAAGTTCAGTTAGGCTTGCAACTCAAATCTGGAATTTGGTCTTGAACAATTACACAACTATTATTCCAAATGCTAATGTTAAGTTCTGGATCCAAACTGGTTTGGATTGGAAAGAAGAATTTGAAGCAAGCAACGAAACTCATTATTACCTTGATTTCAACCCAAGCTGTGAATATTTGCCTGGAATAAGGAAATGGAAAGTTAACTCAAGCCATGCATGCTATGCTGAAAACAGCTCAGAAGAATTTTATGTTACGATAATTGCTAATTTAACAAACATCTTGGAAAAACCTGATGGCAGCTTAAACTTCACATCAGGAAGTTTGATAGAAATTCAAGGAACAATAATAGACGATTGCTCACAAGCTGTGACAGGAGCTAATGTAAGGTTTAAACTGCAATCAGGCTCTAATGTCTATTACTGCCCAAGCTCAGGCTATGTAACTAACGCTACAGGCAATTTATACATTTGCACTTGGGACTCTTCTGGAAAGCCTGGTGGCTGGTACAATGTTACCATGGAATCTTCAAAAGATTATCACATAAATGGAAGTGTTACAAGAGAAAATGCTTTCTTCTTAATCACTCCTGTTGAGCTTATTTCTCCACAAGTGAGTCCAAGCATAGGAGGATGGGGCGAAATCCACAACTTTTCCGTGATAGTTAACCATTACGCTGATGTTAATGTTTGCTTGCTTGAAAGAACACCAGCAAGTGAATGGAGTGTAACTGAATGTAAGTATGTGGAAAACCCAAGCAACAAGCTTGTTAATTTCACTAAAACTTATTCTTGCGATGATTTGCAAGCAAGCAGCTTGTGGTACTTCGCTTTCAACGCAAGCGAGCCAGGAGTTCCAGAAACTTATTCAAACACTTCTCAATTAAGTCATACTTTGGAGAAGAATGATATTGCTTTCATTTATGTTGAAGGAAATGAAAGTAGTGTGAACAGAAATGGTACCGCAACCACAAAATTTGTTTTATATGTTAACGACACTGACAGAAACCTTCCTGCTTACACTTTACTTGCAGGCTCACCAAAGCCTGTTGTTGGTTTCAGAATTCATAACGGCACAGAATACTTAACAGATGGCACCAACTCAACAAACTCTTCTGGTTATGTTAGCTATTACTTCAATCCCTCTTGTAGCTATGAAGTTGGAAAAAGAAATTGGTATGCTTTCACTTCAGGTGATTCTTGCTACAAAGACGCAGCTTCTTCCAATTTCAATGTAACAATAATAGGAGATTTAATTCCAAACATTGTCCATCCAAGTGGAGAAACTTATTACAGAGCTCAATATCTTTACATCAACATTTCAGGTGATGTTAAAGATGAATGCAGCCTGCACAACATAAGTAGCGCTTCTGTGAACTTCACACTCTATTGGGCAGCAAATCCAAGTGTGCAGTATCATTGCCAACAAATTGAAAATTATGGAAATGGAAGTTACGCTTGCAGTTTTGATGCAACAAGTTATGATGAAGGTTGGTATCACGTAAGGATGAATGCTTCAAATGTTGATTACTACAACAATGGAAGTGATTACAAAGAATACAGGTTCAAAATTGTTCAGCTATGGCAGCCTCCTGTTTTAGAAGATGAAACTGTTTTGCCTGAGCAAGATTGGGGTTGGGGTGAAAACTTCACTTTTAAGGTTAACGTTAGCGATGAAAATGCAGATAACGTTAACGTAAGCTTGTGGCTCTCGCCAGACAATCAAACTTGGTGGTATGTTGGTTCACAAATGTGCTATGATTGTGGTGTGAAGACTGAATTGACCTTCTGGTACAAAGGATTTAATTGTAGCGATATGCCTCAATATTACTTTAAGTTTAATGCAAGCGATGATCACAACATCACAGATAAACCAGGAATCAATTTCACTTTAACAAAAGATGATGTGG
>JAWBTN010000056.1:0-6703 GCA_039000415.1 Candidatus Aenigmatarchaeota archaeon
ATCTAAGGCCAACAGTCCATTACTACAGCGTCCTGTCTTAATGCCGAGATTAACTCTTTTGTTTAAATATCTTTCTACTTCAATAGATTCGCTAGACCATTCCTTAACAATTGGTATTTTTCCTTTGAGCGGTACCAATTCCCACCCTAATGAGCGGTACTTTTCTATAAAATTTTTAAGCTCAATTTTCCAATTTTTCATTGGAAACACCATGAAGTTGATTGCTGCAAGATGATGCAGCAGCCTTTTTCTTTTTAAATATTTTTGAAAATTTTCCGTGAAGAGGTGCCACCAAGCAGGCAATTTTTCCTTTATCTCATTCATTGAGAATCCTCCAGTTTTTTTCAGTTTTTTTGAGTTGAGTTAACCTCTCAATTAAAAGTTGACAGATTGTATCTGAGCGGGTGGGCAGCCACTTCTCTACTTTTACTTCTTCCAGAGCATCTACCAATTCTTTTGGTAAGGGGATTGTAAACCTCACAACAGAGCTTTTTTTCATCTTTTTTCACCTAATATAATTTACATGGGGTGTGTCAATATGGCTAAAAAGGTTACACAGGATGTGGAAATTGGGAGAGATTGGAACAAAACGGCGTGGCTATTTAAAGCTTACACAAAAAGGTAAAAAAATAATAGAAAAACTTAAGGAAATGGGACTTTTGCGTAAGAGTGATTTAATCAAGCTAACAGGAATACCAAAAGGTAGTATAGACAGAGTTTTATATGTACAAAAAGAATGGGAAATCATTGAGCAGTTACCCAATAGAAAGTTCTGCCTGAAGGGATATGGGGAGTTGGGACATTTAGTAAGAAAAGAATTGAAAGAAATGGGGAATTTAGGATTAGATGACGACAAGAATATTATAGAACTTGCTAAAAGATTGGGGAGACTCCTGAAGAAGTCAAACCATACTATTATAAATTTATTAAAGAATTTGAACCTTTGTAAGATTCGCTTAAATTGGATTGACCCACTTTAATTATTTTCTACTTTGAAAGTTGGAATTTAATCGAAAAAACAAATTAAGTATAATTTTTTATGCGCCTGAAAAAAACTAAATTAGCAATTAAAATACTTTTAGGTAAAGATATCGCATAAATCATCTATAACATGAGTCTAGACATGTTTTCTACTGATAGCGAAAAATCCAGATGTTGAATTACTTATTGTTAAAGTCAAATGAAAGTTTATATGGTGGTGACGTAGTAATCTCATATTCAAACTTTCAATTAACAAAAACTACTAACTTTAGTTCATATGAGCATCAATAAAATTATACTTCTTCTTTCTATTTATAACAGAAGAAAGAAAAACAAGAAACCGTTCATCTCCAACCTAATATTAACTCTTCAACTTCCCATCAACCTTTATTCATTTAAAAATTTTTTAAGAATAACTTTAAAATATGGAAACTATTGAAGAAATTAGAGAACTAAAAATGCTAGCGCGGGTTGAAAAACTAGAAGATTTTGAGCTAGAAAGGGCAAAGGGCTTATGAGAAGCTTGAGATCGAAAAGTTTTACGAATGAAGAAATTGAAGAGTTAACAGAAGGTCGATGAAAAAACAGTACAATAAAAGGTTACACAATTGGAATAAAAATAAAAGATGCAAAAGCGAAAGAAAGTTTAGTTTCAATGTTAAACAAGTTAGTTTACTTAGGTTTAAGTCTAGATGACATAAAATCGTTTTTAGAAAAAGAAGAGGCTCTTAGAAAAAAACACTTATCTTTGCTTGAAGTCTCTGATTTTTAGATAAATTAAAAAAAGAGAGAATCGAGACAACTAACTTTATCGAATTTTACGAACTAATGAAGCAAGCAAACTTAACGATAGAAAAAGCGAAGGAAATGGCAAGTTGGAAAAGCGAGCTAGAGAAGAGTGAAATAGATTCAGAAAAGCTTAAGTACATTGCCTTAGCGGCTAAGAAGTTTGGTAAAGAAATCCTTAAAACCTTAAATGAGTTTGAGGGATTGCAGGAACTTTTGAAGAAAAAAGCTGAGATTCGGAAGGAAATAGAAGAAGTGAAAAGAATAAGAGAAAACATTAGTTCTGAAATTACAGACTTGCAACAAAAGTTAGATAACTTAAAAAATGAGCTTATAGATAAGCAGGGAATGCTTAACGTTTACGATAAGCTAATCAAAGCTGGTTATTCTGAATCTGATCTCAACATGATTTTAGTGCTAGCAAGAAAATTTGGTCAGACAGAAAAACTCATAGCAGCACTAGAAGAATTTGAAAAATTGGAAGATTTGAAAAGGAAAAGTTTGGAAGTGGAGAATCAACTAAAAATGATTGAGGCTAAACTAGAAGAGGAAAAAGCAAAGTATGCTTATTTAATTTCTGCAATAAGTATGACTCACGAACTTATATTCAAAAAAAGTCTTGGAATAGATAGAATTAAATTACTCCTTACTATAGCAGAAAAATTTGGAAGACCTGTTGATGTTTTTGAGGCATTCCCAAAGTATGCTGAAAAGAAGGAAATAGAAAGAGAAATTTCTGAACTTAATAAAAAAGTTCTAGAGATAAAAGCATTTATACAAAAGCAGGAAGGAGAAATCAAAAATAATGAGATAATGACTCAAACTCGGCAACAAAAATTAGAAGAAATCGAAGAAAGGTGAGGAACTTATGAAAGATCTATTGGAGTATTAGAAGGTAGATTAATTAAAAGAAAGAGAAAAGCTTATTAAATATTGGGATATTTTGGAGCTTTACTTATAGGATTTATCAAAGGATTTTTGTCTCTAACATTACAAGAACGATTCTTCAAAAATTTTCACATTAGGTTAGCACATAAGGAAAAAACTAGAAAAAGATAGTAAGCTTCCAAAATTGTTTTTAGTAGATATAGAGAATCTTTCAAAAAACAAGTGAACTATGAATTTTGAGAAAAGAATGAAAGAGTCACAATTCTAAATCTACCCATATTTCCCAACGAGTGAATAAATGATTACAAAAATTCCAATTAAAATAACAGTCAACTTTGGTAAGTTCTTTCTTTTTGCCATAACTCTATTTATTCCTCTTTTTCTTCTAGAACTTTTGCTCCAATCTGATTTAAGGTTTCCTTTATTTTTAGATCTAATGTATCTCTCCTAATTCCTTGCTTAGATTCCGCCTCAATCTTAACTTCTAATGATATTTGAGCCCCCTCGCGACTTAAGGGTGTAAAGACTCCTCGGATTAGGTCAGAAAGTCTATCCCACGGAAGAGTAACCCTTAAAGCAACCTTCCTTATAACCCCTTCCCCTTTCTCAGGAGCTATCTTTGTGCCTGGAGCCTCTATTGGAAGTTTGGCTTCTATACCAGTGGATACCCCAACTTCTTCCTTCATTTTTTGTGCAACTTCTTTTCTTATTACAAAAGCTTCTTCCGAGATATCATTTGGAGAAATTGTTTGTAAATACCAAATTTTATCATCGATTAAGAGCCCAAATATTCCTGTCTGAACCCCTTGAACTATCGAATTCTTAATAACGTGTTCATCCTCAACCATCGGTAGTTCTGGAAATTTTAGGAAAGCTTCTATTATTTCAGCAACGCTTTTACGCTCGTCTTCTTCAGAAAATGTTTTCTCGAACAGTACCTTAGGAGAGATTTTCTCAAGTAATACTTCTTGATCTTTAAGATAATCTTTAATTCTTCTGCTTAAAGTTGATATTTCACCAACAGTAGGGATTCCCATGTCAAGTTCTCGAACTCCATCCCTTGAGGCTTTAAATAAGTATCGATACGTAGAAACAATTTTAAAATCGATTGTTGAATCTATTTCTTTTAATTTTTTGTTTACTTTTTCTTTATCTGTTTCTGTTAAAGTTTTCCATATTTCTTTATCTTTATTTATAGTCTTCAAGGCCAGAAAACGGCATACGAGCTCTCTCAACCCATTATATTCATTCGGGTCGGAAACTAAGAAGATTAATGTATTTTTATAAGTCCTATAACCACTTGAGTAATTTGTAATGATGTCCTGAATAAATTTTTTCGTATCAGGATTATCGATTTCAAGTTTAAAGGGTAGTATTATAAGTTTCATCTTTTTATTATCTGGTACGTCACTACTAGACTTTGGCCATATGAATATCTCGAAATCTTTACCTACAAGTTTTTCCAATCTTCTCTTCATTTCTTCCTCAATTTCTTCTCTCATTTCTTTAATGGCTTCCTCCTTCTCAACTATGATTTTATTTAGGCCAACTTGGCTACTAAAGTAATAAAGTCCCTTTTCAAAGTGTAAGTATAAAGGTCCGTCTAAGTCTTCGAGCCTCCTTAAGGCATCTCCTATGATGGCTGGAGGTATACCTTCTCTTAAGAATGCTACTCTTAACCTTTGTATTGTAACTCCTCTTCTTTCAGTAGCGGGAAAAGAGTAGAAGAATATGGAGGTAGCCAAACCTGTTGCTACCCCGAATCTAACATATTCACTTCCCATTTGTCTATCAAGCTTTACAGCCCTAGCATTATCACCTACAATATCTGACGCTAAAACAGACTCAAAAATCTCACCAATATGCTCGACGAACATTCTTCTTATACGTGGATTAGCGAGATTAATGCTAGCTGGTTGTATAAGTGGTGACGGATCTTGCCTCTTAAAAAGATCCGATACAACCTCTGCTAAAAGTCTTAATACACCTCTAGTTCTTTGAAATGTAGGTATCGCCCCCCATCTTTCAAACAATACGTTGATTACTTCAGGATGGAATGGATAAGCTTTCTTAATTTTTTCTTTATATGAAATCTCACGAACTTCTGATGGAACCTCCTCTCCAAGCTTTTGATAAAGGTTAAAGTACTCTGACGCTACAGCTTCGTGTTCTCTTGGATTTCCCAAATCCTCAAATAGTCTTTTTCTTATAACTTCATAGATTTCCTCTCCTTCAACTGGTGTATAAATCGTTTGCATTCTCCCAAAAATTCTTTGAAGCTGATTAAGAACCCTTTCTCCTCTCTCACCATAAGGAGCACTTGAAGGTAAAGTACATACGAGAACACATTGTGTTAATGATTTGGATATAGCTTCTGTTAATTCATGAAAAAATGCAAAAACTTGATCTTCAAATTCTTTAGCCCTAACAATGTATTCTGTTAATTCATCTATCAGTAATAATACAGGTTTATTATCGTTCAATATTTTCTCAATTTTCTCCCTACCAGGTGATATCCTTTTCTTATCATGCTCTTCTACTAATTTATAAACCCCAAGTTGTTCTGCAATCTCCCCCCACGGAGTTTTCCCCTCTAATGGGTCCGAAACTGTACCGACGAAAACAACAACTTTAGTCTCTGGAATGTTCTTTAATTCGCAAGAATCTAAAATCTTTTTTAAATCGTCGATATATGAAAAATCTTTTCCACTCTTGAAGAAATGATAAAGATAAACCAATGCATGAGTCTTTCCGCCCCCAAAAGGTGTTTGAAGTTGAATGACTTTACCCTTTTCTTCTTTCTTAGATAAAACAAAAAGAACGTCTTTAACTATATTTTCAAGACCTTTAGTAAGATGAGTTCTTCTAAAGAAAATTTCTGGATTTACATATTCAATAGATGCCTCACCCTTTATAATACTTCTCAGATCGGCAGCAAAATCGCCAATCCTACCCTCTCGAATATCTCTATGAGGTACTGCGACTTGCCACCAAGGTTTCATAATTTATCTCTCCATAAACTCTATTAAAGTTTTCTCTTTATATATATCCCTACTATATTCTTCTTTTCCGTATAAAAAACCTTGGATAAGCTGTTTTTCCTTATCGCCCTCTGTGAGGATTTCAGATAAGGCCTGAGCGGTTTGCCAAAATATTTCATTTTTGACATATCCAGTTTCAGTCAAAATATCTTTAATCTTTTCTTTTTGTCCCTTCTCCCATAAAATTAAAACATAGTGAAGAACATCTATCATTGAAGAGAACTTTGTTTTCTTCAAGAAAGCTTGATCTTGTGCTCTTTCCTTTGGATTAAGAACTTTAACAAATTCCTTTTCCTTTTTCACTAAGCCACCCTTTCCCCATAGTTCTGTTAGTTCGACTCCCATTGAACGAGAAAGTTTAATAGCATCGTCGAAATGTACCTTGGCGTTACCAAAAGTCCACCTCCATAGTAAATAGAATCTTGTTTGAACGTCTACACCACCAAGATTGGCTCTTTTCAAAACTCTTTGTAAGGCAAATTCACTAACAATTTTCCTAACATATTCTAATAATTCCTTAACTGAAACTTCTTCGCCTGAAAGCCTCTCAACCCTCGAGTATTGTCCGAAAATTTCAACTGCCGGGCCTATAGCACTCACAAAGAAGTCTGCACCGCTTATCCCCTGCTCCCAGAATTGTTCAAGTTTTTCCTTAACCCTTCGTTCAATTGCTTCTTTAATTTCGTTAAAATATGCAACTTTTTCTTCACTACGCTTTCTACAAACCATATAGATTGAAGACGCTAAAGCTGCACTTTCCCTCGCTCTCAATCTTTCTTTCATCTCAGTGTGAATAGGCCATGATGCTGTAAGTACCAAGCCTGATTTCAGTAAGCTGCTTATTATAGTTTCCCAAGCTTCTGTGGATTTATAAGCAAAAACAATAACGGCAATTCCTTCTGGCTTTAACACTCTATGAATTTCTTTAAAGGCCATGAAAATAAGTTCTTCAAATCTTTTCTTACCTTCTTTCTTACCACCATAAGCTACAATCTCTTCTGATTTTG
>JAWBTN010000057.1:0-6674 GCA_039000415.1 Candidatus Aenigmatarchaeota archaeon
CTAAAGGTAGATCTGCAAACGTGTGGATAAATTTTTTTACACAGAGTTTTTCCTCAATAGAAAGTGTAGTGGGTAAGGAGTTAGCGAATGTAATTGTAGATAATATTTCTACGTGGCTTTATATGAGAGTTAATTGTGAAGAAACAGCAGAGAGAGTTTCCAAGAGTTTGCCAGTTGTAACTCGATATAATACAAAGGTAGTTCCAGGAAGTGAAGGAGCAACGGTGATTTTGGGTGAAAACGAGGAAAGTGTATATTCTCCAAATGTAATCATGGGTTTGCCCAACAGGCACTTTATTTTGAAGAAAGCGAGTGGAGAATATTACGTAGGTGAAACTGCTTTTGTTGAGCCTCCTCGGATCAGAGTTTTACCACCTCAAAATATTAGTCTGATTCCAACTTGGGGATTAGATAATCATTCTGTAACTTCTCATTGAAAAGAAACAAAGTGTGTGGTTTTTGAAATTTTTCTTTTTTCTAAAGTTTAGTATATGTAGTTAATCTTCTTCTATTACAACTTTTATTCCCCAGGGTGGAGGATTGTGCTGTTTAGTCAAGACCCAAATAACTGGATATTTGGGTTTCTCTGGAAAATCTGTATACCCGTCTGTTAAGCAAATAACCACGTCGGGGTATCCTTCTCTTTTTGAGAGTTCTTCTATATGTTTAAATGCCTCTATGTGTGAAGTACCACCTCTGCCTTTGAATTCAACTTTCTGTAAAAATTTGTCAACCTGAGAAGATCTTATTACTTGCTGTACTGATACATCATGTGTAATAACAGTTAACTCGCTCGAAATTGTACTCAGTTTTTTCATTGCACCTGCAAAGATAGATAGCTCTTCTTTGCTAATACTTCCAGATGTATCGATTACTAGATAAATTTTTGGTTCAAGAGCTTTTGATATTGTAGGTGAGATTATTTCATATTCAATAAATTTTCTTTTATGTATTGGGTTATAAGAGAACTCTTCTTTA
Source organism: Candidatus Aenigmatarchaeota archaeon (assembly GCA_039000415.1). Classification (GTDB taxonomy): domain Archaea; phylum Aenigmatarchaeota; class Aenigmatarchaeia; order CG10238-14; family SCSR01; genus JAVZGQ01. Next base: position 979 of record JAWBTN010000057.1, read on the forward strand.
CCTGATGTAAGTTGAGATACATATTTTGCTAGTAATCTTTCAAAAGGAATTTTTGGTTCTTTTATTTTCTTTATGTGTTCCATTAAACTATTTGGAATATCGCCTTTTGCTTTGGGAAATTTTGAATTAACAATATCTGCTTGAACTAAAATCGATTTTACTTTATCTATTTCTTCTCTTGGGTTTGAGGAGGGTAGTAGATCAGCAAAGATAGGATTGAATTTGTTTTCTGCTTGGCTTTCTATTAGCTTGTAATAAATTTCTTCTGCACTCATTTTTTTAAATTCTTCGTTGTAATATGGATTTAGCTCTTTTGGGATAGGATAGTTCATTTCGTCTACAAGAATAGAATTAACAGCATAATCACAAGCAATGTTCCAGAGCTGGTGATCATAAGTAGGCTTTTTTCTTTGAGAGTGATGAAATGAAACATGTAAGATTTCATGTAAATAGATAAATTTTATGGCCTCTTTGCTAAGACCAAAAGCTTTATTACCAAAGATGATTTTACTATGACAGTCAGTTGCTGCATATATTTCGCTTTCTTCATCAACAATAACTTCTAAGTTTGCTATTATTGTTCCCCAAAATGGATGCATTACTGTGAAATATGTTATTATACTTCTTAAAGTTTTCTCTAACTCAGATTTTAGTTTTATGTCTTTCTCTGACTTGTTAAACTCGTTTGGCTTGTCAGTTCCATTTGCTTTATCTGTTTTTATTTCTTGCTTTTCATTTTTTATTTCTTGTTTTACTTCTGTTTTTCTTTGAGTTTTTTCGGTAGTAATTTTACAATTTTTTGCATTAATTTCCCTTTTTTCTAAGGTTACTTCTCTTGCTCTCTTTGTATCTTCTTTTATACTGTTTACTGCTTCTTTAGCTGGTTTTTTGTCAAATAGTTCTGGAAATAAGACGTTATTCATTTTTTCCTCCTTTTTTGTTTTTTATGGAGGGGCTAGGCTTTAGTTTTATTGTGTTTTTATAGAAGTTATTGTTCAAAAGCTAAAACATCACTGATGATTTTATCAATAGTATTTCTCATATCGGCATCAGAGGTTATTATGTTTATTACTTCATTTAGTAAGGCTTTTCTTTGATTTAGCTCTCTAAGGAAAAGCACCATATATTCGTGTGAAATGTTTTTTAAGAGCCTCAGTAGACCTTCTTTATATTTTTTGACTTCCTTGGGTTGAACTTTTTCTATAAGATAAGTTGAGAGACCAAAAATTAAGGCATAGATAAAACTTCTTTCTTGACTTTGAATGTTACCAGTAAGTAACACTTCTTTAAAGTCAATTTTTCCGTAGGTTTCTACAAAGGCCATGAATTGTATAGCATCGCCTTCTCCGATTACGCTTTGAATGAGTCCTTTGATCTGGTTATTTTTGAGTTTATTGGCTTTGGCTTCTTGATATAGTCTGTCAGCCATAGCTATACTTCTTGGGGATGGAAAGGCAGGGGTTCCTGTGTTATTGTATAATCCTTTTACTCCCCTGAAAGAGATATAACCTCTCATCTCAGGAGAGATTCCATTTTGTGCAGCCCATTCGAGCCAAGTATCTACATCTGGTTCGAGTACGAAGTGTGCAACTCTATTATTAAGAGCACTACTTAGTGGTACAACAATTGCATTATCTTCTTCAAGGTTTCCTGCTGCCATTATTACAGTGTCTGGGTGGAACTTTGCATTGCCAGCAGCTCTATCAAGTAAAATTTGATACGCTGCTGCTTGATGAAGTTTAGTAACTCCAGCGTTAATTTCATCAAGAAATAAGAAGGCTGGTCTTTCAACAGGGACCCAGTCTGGAACTTCAGTGACTACTTTACCGCCTCTTGGAACTTGAATTCCTACGAGCTCAGTTGGATCTACTTGAGAGAGCCTTTTTTCAACTAAAGGTAGGCCAAATTCTTCAGCTAGCTCTTTAGCCATTGTAGATTTACCTACACCAGGATGACCAAGAACTAAAACCGAAATTTTTGCCTTTAAAGCAATCCTAACAAGATTCTTTACTTCTTTGTAATTACCTTTGAACATAGTAGCTACCTCCTCTTAGTTTTTTTTGCTGTAGACTCTTTTTCTTTTAGCTTTATAACGTCTTTTAACTTTTTTTAATGGTTTTAAATTTTTTGTTATTCTTAATCCAAGTCTTCTCGCCCTTTCTAGACCAAACCTTTTTATAAAAGAAATCTAAAAGATAAAAAAATGAACAAAAGGTTGAAACTAAAATGTAGTTTGATGATAGGCTGTGGGGTTTTTAAGATCTGTGAGATTATAGGGGGGAGAGGTATATTGTATGTTAAGTAAGCTCTTTTCTTCCCCAGTAGAAGAGGAGAAATCACCAAGGAAAAAATCGTCACTAATTGTCCTACTTGTTTTCTTTTTGCTTATTTCTCTTTTTGTTTATACGTATGACGTGTTTTTTCAGATAGTAGATATCTTTTTTTACAAGAAAGTTTCGTATGATGTCGGTATGAAATTGCTGCTTAGTTCTTTCTTCCGGGGAAAGGGATTAAGGTTGCTTGTAGTTGTATGTATAGTCTTATTTTTATTCTTTTTTTTCAGGGTGAGGAATTATGTTTTAGCTATAATTTTTTATTTGATAGGCAATTTTCTGATTTTTCTTGGTCCATATGTGATAAGTAAGATTTTGAGATAAAGAGAGGAATTTTTGCTATGTCTTCACAGGATAAGGGGACAGTAGTTTTAGATAAAAGTAGTTCTAGTTTATCTCCTGCGAAGGGATTAGTTCATGCGTTAAGTGAGATACAGTATATTTCGAGGGCTGAGAGACAAGCAGGGAGTTTAGACGTTGAAATAATGGTTCCTTTAAGGATTTCACTAAGCTTTGTCTTTGAAGGTTTATATGCTGTGCTTGTTCCAATGCTTCTTTCTTTTTTTACTATTCCGATAATGGTTGCTGTATTTACTAATAGTTTACCAGCCTTTGGTTCAAATAATTTGAGTCTTTTTGATAAAATTTTAGTTTTCTTTCTTTCAGCTTCACCAGGAGTGTTGAAGTCGTTATTTATTGCTTACTTTATTTCTGGTTTTTATTTAGGAAGAGTAACAAAGCAGCTTTTAATTTATTTTGCTCTAGGTTCTATGATACCTTTTGCAGTAATATTTTCTATAGTAGGATTTTTTATTTATCAATTTGTTTATCTTTATATTTTGGTTCCTGGAAGTATAGAAAAGATAGCTGTAAATATGTATCATGTCTTTAATGGAAGTAAGATAGTATATCAAGCTACTTATAAGTTTTTTTTAGCAATAAGAGGTGCTTTACCTAAGAGTTCGCTTTTATTTTTAGTATATGGCCCTCTTGAAGCTTTGATTCTTCTTGTATCTTACTACTGGGCTTTGTATAAGACAAAAAGGATTGATTACCTTTATAGAAAATGGCACCTTAGAGAGAAGTAGTTTTTAAAGATAAATGATACTAAACAAAAGAAACTAAGGATAAATTACTTAATTGAAGGAGGGGTAGATTTGTATATTGTAATGCCTATCAAGAAGAATGCTTCATCTAAAAAGCTGATGGAAGCGGTAAAAAATATTTTGCTACAAAAGAATATATCAGTTGAAGTTCATCAGGTTGCTGATTTTTCGGTTTTAACAACATATATTGATGTTAGGGACTATTTGCCGCTTGAATTTTTGAAAAAAATAGAGGTATCAAGGCTTTCAGTTGAAGATCTAAGAAAGCTTAAGAAGATGGCTTTTAAAGAAGCTCAGAAAAAAGAAGAGACTTCTTCTATAGAGGGGGCTAAGCAGGTAAAAATACTTTCAGGGCCTTACAAGGGGATGAAGGGAAAACTAAAGAGAATATTCGACGGAAAAGCTGAAGTTTACGTTTCTGTTTTTGGTACACCTGTTTTAATTACTGTTTTTGTAGACGATATAATTCCTATTGACTAATAGGTTAATGCTTGGAATAGTTTGAACTTTCTGGCTAAGCCTGTTAAAACGTTGTTAGTTTTACACTACAAAGTTATGAGAAGGTAAAATCTCTGAAATAGAAATATGAATAAGTTAGAGGGAGAAAAAGGTTTCCTTTTATCTTTGATTCGGAGTAGATACCTTAAAGAGAAAGAAGAAAGACAATCGTTGAACGAGGAAAATAAGGTAAAGTGTAGTACCTTAGAAGGTTCAGAAAAAGACGTAGAGAAGGTTAAATTCTTTCCTGTAGATTTAGCACAGAGGAAATCTGCTAATTCTTTAAATGCAAAGGATGTAAGTTTAGAATGTGAGGAAGAACGAGTAAGGGCTGATGCTAAAGGAGAACAGACTGTTAGAGAAGAACAGACTTACGTTTGTCCACTTGAAAAGTCGAAGAAAAAAAGGGGAAGAAAAAAAGTAAAAAATTCAGAGTTAGATCAAAGATTAGGTCAAGAGAATGAGTTAGTTCAAGATTGGGGATTGCTAAGTGGAGTAGGGGGTTCTGATAGAGTAGGGGTCTCTGAGTCAGAAAAGGAAAAGAAGTCAAAGAGAAGGGGAAGAAGAAAAAAGATAGAGGTTTTGTCTTTGGAAGGAGATGATACTTCAGACGTAAAAGCTAGTCACAAAGAGCTTGTACAGGAAGAGATTAAACAGGAAAATATAACAGAGCTCTGTTTTGAAGATAGTCAAGGAGATGTAGTTGATATATTTGACGTTAAAGATAGTATATATCAGGATTCATATGGAGGTAATGAAGAGGTTTTTAACAATAGTAAAGTAAGTGATGATACGAATAATCAGCGTAGTGAGTATGAGTTTTTATCGTTACAGGAGCTTGAAGAGAGGGCACGTTTATTAGGCAGAGAGGTTGCGGATGTGGTCTATGCCATAATAGAAAACAAGGACTTAAATCTAGGTCAAAGGACCTTTTTGGTGAAAAAAATAGCACAAAACTTTATTGAGAGTTTTAGAGATAAAAAAGGAGTTTATATTTACATTACTGCTTTATTCGATCAGTTTTATGGCAAGCAAGTAAGCAAGATTAGTAATTATATGTATAGGTTATATCTTTCAAAGGACTACGAATACTTTAGAAAACTACGCCCAATTGATGTTGTTCGTTACGTAAGGTTTTACTTTGGTAAATCAAAGCATTATATCCCTTTTAGGTTTGTCCCTTATCTCTTAAAGGAAGCAAGACGGATCAAAATGTCTATATACAATAGAATTCAGTATTATATAAAGAAGGAAGGGTATTTTATAGATAAAGCTCAAGCTTTTGAAATGATAAAGGAAAAGTCGGAGACGAAATTAAAAAAGTAAGATATGTTTTAAGAACGTAGCAAATTTTCTTATTTCTTCTTGTGCTTGAGGTATAGCCCTCTTTGAAATAAAATCTTTCCAGGCAAAAGTGGGTGCTGAAGCAATTATAGTAGTTGCTACCCCTTGTGGCACTAAAAATCTTGCATCTTCTTTCTTTATCTTTTTCTCCTGAGTCAAAAAATTGTAGATATTTAAAGTTGTTTCTATTACTTCTTTATATTTTTCCTTTACTTCTTCAGTAAATGTTTCTGGTATAACAAATTTGTCTACCTTGGTGTAACGGTGAGATCTCTGATTAAAGTTTAACCATGTGTGTCTTACAAACTGATGACTAAAAATTCTTGAATAGTTATGTGCTATTACTGTTATCCAATCTTGTCTATTTACATGTTTGATAATTATAACTTCGGGATAAGCAAAGATTTTGTTTGAG